>DEIT01000039.1 GCA_002352635.1 Hyphomicrobiaceae bacterium UBA2767
GATACCCTTGTTCAGAAGATAGACGATCACATCAAGGCGGTTCGCTTCAACACCCGCCATCATCATCTCAACTTCACTGAGAACGCGGCCCTGTGCTTCGCCTCGAGGGGATTGGGCGCCAGACATGCCGACACCTGTCCAGATGAACAGGCCAGACAGCAGCAATGCAACAATCGCGCTAGGCCGCATCATTGTCAGAGCTGGATTTTTCCGCTTCTGGACTGCTTTCGCTCTCACCCTGGGCGAACCGGGTGTCATCGTCGAGACCGTCATCATCGTCCATGTCCTCGACATCCATCTCGTCCACATCGACAATTTCTGAGTCTTCCGTTTCCTCATCAGGCGCATCGGAGCCGACCGTGCGTGCTTCCTCGCTATAACTAGCCAAGCGCTCCTCCTCGGTCAGATAGCCCGAACCGACCTTGTAATTGCTTGAAAACGCCTTCATCACCATAGCGGCGTCGGTAAAATCCTCGTCATAGTCGTTAAGCCCGTCGATATTGGCGAGGATCGGGTTCGATTGCCACAACATGCTCAGAGCACGGCGGCGTACGACTTCCGGAACTCCCTTTTTCATGAACTGGGTGTAGTCGGACCCATAGTTCAACGAATCGAAATCAAAATTCTCCCACTCCGACGGGTCGACTTCACTTGCCGCTTCCTCATGCACCTGATCGACCACTGCGGGGGACTGGCTTTCGCTGAGCGCAGCTTCCTGCATGGGTGGCGCGGTCGCATCACTATCCTCTATGGGGACAGCTTCTTTCGGTTTTGGCGGATCGGTGCGCATCCGGCCCGGTTTGTGTTCAGGCTCGGGTTTCTTTTTCTGCAGTCCACCGTCGCGTGCCTCGACCTTGCGCCGTGACCAGCGGGACAAAAAGTCGTCTTCACGCTCACTCATGTTCGTTCTCTTGATTCATGCGTTTGCGCAATTCCACAATGGGTTCCTGCCCGAACTTGTGCTCCTCCAGCTTGACGTCAGAGCGCTTGCGCTTCTTGAATTTCTCTTCGACATGATGCTCGTCGATGAATTCACTGATTAGTGCGAATACCGGCTCGGGCATCCGCACAGACTCGACGATCTGCTCACCGGAGTCCAGATAGTCCGCTGCTTCGTACGGCGATGCGGTGACAAGATGAACTTCAAAGGGATGTTCACTTTCAACATCCTCATCACTCAGTACCACGTACAGAACCGGCTCCCGCCCTTCAAGGTTGAACTTGTAGGCGTCCGTTTCCTTGCGAAACAGCTCGAGCGGAACCGTCTGTGCGTGATAATGCACCCAACCTTCACCACGGCGCAGCTCCGTCCAGTCCCCGATGTCCGGGGCACCCGGCAAGACGCCGACGGGACGCCAGACATGGTCTTCCCACTGGCTGTCGATGTCTTCGCGCGCGATGACGACGCCGACCTTTATCGAAACGGCTGACGGCATTCTTTCGTCAATTCCTTATTGGTTCCGCGCGGCATGAAATCTCGCCTGCGCGGCACTGCTTGTAGCAGCGCGCCTAAAAATATAATACCCTTCGGGACAATACGCACCTGATTTGGAAACGGTTTCCGGAAAAAATAAATTTCTTTTCTAATTCAATGAGTTAAGGACAAGCAGAGTTAATGACATTCAAAGTAAAAAACCGTCGGCTCCTGGTTTGCGATTGCGAGAAAAGCATGGCACTGGACGGCGAGGTATTGAAGCGCTGCATCGGCGGCGAAGGTGAACTCCAAGTCTACTCAAATTTATGCCGGACGCAGCTTGAATCCTTCGCAGGCGCGCTCGATTCCGGCGAGCCCATGATGGTCGCCTGTACCCAGGAAGCGCCCCTGTTCGGCGAATTGGCCGAAGAGAAAGGCGACCAGGATATCGTTTTCACCAACATCCGAGAACGCGCCGGGTGGAGTGACGCAAAGAAGAAGGCGCTGCCGAAGATCGCGGCACTTCTTGCGGAGGCCACCCATTCTTCGAAATCCACTGGCACGACACCAATTGTGTCTCAGGGCGTGTGCCTGGTTTATGGCGCCGGCCAGGCGGCCATGGATGTAGCTGAGCAGCTCGCTGGGCGGTTGAACGTATCGCTCATGCTAACTGATGCGTCGGACCTTATTCCGCCGAGCACGGTCAACGTTCCCATCTACAAGGGCCGGATCACGGCCGCCAAAGGATCACTCGGCTCATTTGAGATTACTGTCGACGGCTATGCACCTGTAAGCCCGTCCTCAAAAGATCAACTGAACTTTCTGATGGAGCGCGATGAGGCAAGTTCCACTTGCGACCTCATATTCGACATGTCGGGAGGCACACCACTGTTCCCCGCCGCTGCCCGGCGCGACGGGTATCTCCATGTCGACCCAGATCACCCCGCAGGTGTGGCACGGGCAATGTTCGAGATATCCGATCTCGTCGGCGAGTTCGAAAAGCCACTATACGTCTCTTACAATGCCGACATTTGCGCCCACTCCAGGAGCGGCAAGGTCGGTTGCAGCAATTGCCTCGACAATTGCCCCATGTCGGCGATTGCTCCCAACGGCGATGGTGTGCTTATCGATCACCTCGTTTGCGGCGGCTGCGGCAGTTGCAGCGCTACCTGTCCGACGGGTGCCGTCAGCTATTCTTTTCCGCAACGCGCGGACCTCATCGCACGAATGCAGATTCTTGGCGAAGCGTTTGCGCAAGCAGGCGGCAAAGACCCGATCCTCTTGCTGCACGATGAAAGCCACGGTGCAGCCCTCATTTCCGCCATGTCACGCTTCGGCAAAGGTTTGCCAGCGAGCGTTCTGCCGCTGTCTCTCTACTCGGTTACTCAACTCGGTCACGGCTCCTTATTGGGAGCAATCACATCCGGGTTCAGCCAGGTTGTGGTGCTCGGACCGCCCGAGCGGCAGGATGAGTTGCCCGCCCTTGAGGGCCAAATCGCACTTGCGGATGCATTTCTCCAAGGCTTGGGCTATGGCGAAGACGACCGGCTCACGCTTCTGGTGGAACAGGATCCGGATAGTGTGGAAGCCGCACTACATGGTCTTCCGACGGTATCGGAGGTCACACCCGCGGCCTTCGCCCCGCTTGGCGGAAAACGTGAGGTGGCTCGCACTATTCTGGGAAAACTGAACGAAAATGCACCCGCACCGGCAGAGATTCTGGAGTTACCCGACAACGCACCTTATGGCCGCCTGCAAATCGACACCAAGGGCTGCACCCTGTGTCTCGCTTGCGTCGGCGCGTGCCCTGCGGACGCGCTTGCCGACAATCCCGATCACCCGCAATTGCGGTTTACCGAGGCTGCCTGCGTGCAGTGCGGGCTATGTGTGTCGACCTGCCCGGAGAGCGTGATCAGGCTGCAGCCACAATATAATTTTTCCGGTGATGCATTGTCCGCGGAGATCCTGAACGAAGATCAGCCGTTCGAATGCATCTCTTGTGGCAAACCCTTCGGCACGAAAGCCGCAATCGAGCGCGTAACAGCCTCGCTCGAAGGCAAGCACTGGATGTTCAAGGATGCGGAACAGGCGAAACTCATAAAGATGTGCGACAACTGCCGTGTCCTGGCGCTGTCGGAACGGGGTGATGACCCGTTCGCCGAAGGGACCCGGCCCAAGGTGCGCAGAACAGAAGATTATTTGGCGGCCGAGGAAAAAGCACGCGAAACAGGAAAATCTCCCGAAGATTTTCTCGACTAGCGTGCAAGCCAAGATTACCTCTTCTTCACTATGCCGCCGGGAACGCCTATGAGCGCAAGCCAGGCGACTAAACTCAAACCGTGACCGAGTGTTTGCGAGACCAGCAGGCTTGACAAGACAATCACAGCGGATGCCGCCAGCGTCACAGGCCAACCAGGCAGCCCTATGTGGCGAACGCGCTTGGCCGATAGATTCAGTTCTGCAAAAAGGAAAAGAAGACCTGCAAGCCACAGAACCGCGATAAAGGCCACGCCGAATTCATCGCGCAACGTCTGTTGTGCATCCTGCAATTCACCGCCAACCAGATCCTCGGAGAAACCAAGTCCTAAACCGATGAGGAGCAAACAGGTAATGGTGAAAACGGCGAGCAACAGCCAAAAGCCCAGATACCCAAGCCTGCCGAGGCGATCTTGGATTAACCCGCCAAAATACACCTGAAACATTCGAGTGTCCTTTTCACGCCGGGAATCGGTGTTGTCCCATTTCTCACCAAAACTGCAAGACTATCATGCAGTTATACCTCGCGCTCAAACACCGGTCACTGCTTCCCGCCCACAACGGAAATCCCGCGCTCGCGGATGCAATTCCGGGGTCACGAACGTCTCACATCTATTTCATGATCCCAATTGCATCCTTTTCGCTTGGAGCCGCGTTTCTGGGTTCGAGTGTGCACATCACGCTCGTTTACGCCGGCAGGCTTCCTCCCAAGTCCTCACCGGTCAACCGAAGCGAAACAGATGGAGTAGATATTATGAAAACCACTATTGGTGCACTTGCAGTTGCTGTTGCTCTTATCGCTGGTATCGGCGGCGCGAGCGCAATGCCGACCGACGACACGCCGTTCGATTTTGACAGCGTGTTTGAGTCCAAGAACTAGTTTTCTAGGTTTCCTTGGGTCCTTGAGGCGGGCTTGTTTCGGCCCGCCTCGTATTTTTTTTGCCAGCGCCCATCCTTCAGCGACTAACGGAAACGGGCGTTCGCGATCGGCTCCCACCTCCCCGCAAAGCTTAGGCGCTCCCGTAGTTTGGGCCTGTCCTTCTATGACTCCTGCATCAGCGGTATATTCATCAGCAGGTTCTGGGGCTTCATCTTGATGATTTTTTCGTCCGACATGGCAAGCCCCAGATAGATCGGCTTGCCGCGCATCGTGTCGATCACGGCACCTTCATCCTCCACCCACATGCGAAACAGGGCGACAATTCTCTGACCGTCTTCCTCCGGCAGATCCTCCCCTTCATAAAGGGTGTTGAGGATCTGGTTTGCTTCCTTGTCGAGACCGATGTGCCAGGTCCATTGCTCACCCTTGACCGACTGCCGCGGCTCGACCCGTGTTTTAAGGTTCAGGAAATGCGCAACCCAGGCTTCCATGACGCGGGCAAAAGCGTCGAGTGCAGGCTGGGTGAAGCGGAAATCGACCACCATATCGAAACGATCAGACCGCTCCCAGTAGACATCCTTGTTGTCGTCATCCAGAACGTCGAGCTCGACCCGGCGCAGCGGCGTTTCGCTTTCGACCAGAAGCTGACCGATGCCGCCGAGCCCGCCGGTTGTCGCGTGCATGGATACAATTTCCTCGTCGGCCAGCATGATCATGCCTTCATCCGTACTGACACTCTGCTCGCGAAAGAATATCTCACCGGCACGCAACCGGATGGGATCACCGCACTCTTTCAGGATATTCCGGACAATGAGGTGGACCATCTGGTCGATAAAAACCGGAGGGATACTAGCCTGCTCAGACCGCATCATCCTCAGATATGCGCCCTCGATCGTTCCAGCTTCGGTGAGATGATCGCGAAAGCCCAGCACCACTTCGTAATTGTAGGCGGCATCCTGGTCGGCAAGTTTCGCCAACCTCTCCTTCGGGACATCGATGAATGGATCTGCCATGAGGTCTTCGAACAGCTTCACCTCTTCGTCGCAGGATGTATCGATCGGGTGCACCTCAGGCCGGGTAATATAAGCACGGAGGAGATCGGGCGTCACAGTCAACCACCCATCCTCATTCACCTCGACAAGGTGCATGCCAGCTGATTTCCAGAGCTCATTCATCATCTGCAACCACGTTCCAAATGCGGGTGTGAAGTGGGCGCGCGTCCGGCGCTCTTATGGTGCGGAATTCTTCCTTGATTTGGCCGTCATCAGAAAAGCGGCGCTGCACTGTGAAGACCGTGTTGATGAGCGAGTCCTTGCACAAATCGATCACAAATTGCGTTTCCTCCCGTGCCGCGGGGCATGCGGTGTCTTCGTCGGGCGCACCGTAATGCTCGACAAAATATTGCGCGAGGCTCCGCTCGACAGCTTCCAGATCATCATCTTCCAATTCAGCCACGGAAGCGAAGGTGGATCTGCCGAAACTCTCAGCAGACAAGAACCCGTTGGCAAAGGCCTGCTTGGTCTTACCCGTGACGTCGCCCTGCTCAAGATCCGCAAATTCAAACGCTCCTGAAATCGCCCATTCATCAGGCTCGGCTGCGTGCTCGAATACGTTCTCGTCGGAAGGATCAAAGCGTATGGTTTTGAGGAATTTCATGGGGCCTGATGTGCGCTTATGACCCTTGCGGGAATTCGAAGGCGTCCATCAGCATGGCCGCGCGCGTTGCGCTGTCACACTGCACGAGGAGATTTCCGCTGTCGTCGAGACCCTGCATCAAACCGCTGATGGTTTCACCGGCGATCTCAACGGAGATATTGGCATCACGTTCCTCCGCCCGGAACAGCCAGGAGGCGTGGACGGACTCGAAACCGTCTTCATTCCAGTCATTGAGCCATGTCAGGAAATGACGCGAAAACGACTCAATGATTTCGGTACGGGTCAATTCCTCGCAACCTTCTTCTGACAGCCATGTCTGATCGGGGACCATGCCCGGTTCAGGGTCGCCGGCCTCGCGCCGATGCCGCAACCCCAGCCCCAAAACCATCCAGTCAGGTATTGCGGTGGCATCCCGCTTCCCGCTCGCAGCCGCCCGCATGTTACCCGCGTTTGCGCCGTTGACCCGGATATCACCTGGCCACGTAAACGTCACGCCAACCTGCGGAGGGGTCAGCGCGCCCAAACAATCGCCGATCGCCACCATTGAGACGGGCAGCATTTGAACGGCAGTCTCAAGCGGAACCTCCGGCTCAAGGATGATGGCAACGTCGATTCGTGAAGCATGGCGGCTCCACACGACGTCGCCTGCGCCAAGCTCACCTACGGCCGCACGATCACATGCGGCCTTGAAGGCGCTTTCCGTGCCCGGCACGTCATGGCCATTGAGCAGCGGCGGAAATGTCGGGTCCGGCTGGTGCATTGGGTCCAACTGTTCGGTGCTGATGGTTGTGACTTGAGGGTCAACCCGTCTCGATTTCACCTTCAACAGTATGATTGAGGTCCGTACCTTCCGCAGTAAGAACCATTTTCACCTTGATGTTTCCGCCTTCAGCGGAACCGCTTTCACGCACAAGTTTCTCGATTTGCTGTTGTGACGTGACACCCACTTGCTTCAGAAACTTCCTAAGCGACATGTTGAAACGATCTTCGTCCATTTGCTTCTTCTCCACGTTCTTCCGTGCCGGGATTGGCACTCATTTCGCCAGACGGATCGTCTTAGACGCCCCGCCCCGACGTATTTCAATTTCCAGCGCGTCTGCCCGCAACAAACGGGACATGGCGCTTACAAAATCCGCCGGCTTGCGCACACGCCGCCCGCCAGCGCGAACAATCGTGTCACCCTCTTTGAGACCGGCCCGTTCAGCGAGTGAATTTGGTCGCATGGACACAACGCGAGCACCGAGCAACCCCGTCTCGCCATCGGCCGGCACACCCGCAAGCCGCATTCCACTGATCGGGCGTTTGACCCGTCCAGACTTGGCCAACTGGCTGACAACATCGTCCGCTAGCGTGACCGAGACCGCAAAGTTGATGCCTATATTCGCGTCAGACTTTTTCGTGTAAATGGCCGAAAGCAAACCTGCGTATTCCCCATTTTCCGTCACCAGCGCGCCGCCGGATGCTCCCGGATTAACTGCCGCGTCTGTCTGCACGAAGTCCTCAACCCGGTTGAATCCAACTCCCGCTCTATTGAGCCCGGATACCACGCCACACGTGACAGAAAGGCCCAGGCCAAACGCATTTCCGATGGCACACACCTCGTCGCCAAGTCCCAGATCACCTTTCATGGATGAAATCGGAGGAAGGGCTTTATCGAGCGCCAGCGTGGCAATGTCCGTCGCTCGGTCCCGACCGGTGAGGCGAGCCTGATAGATTTCACCAGCACGTGTGCGGACCCGGATTGAAAGTGCTTTGTCGACGACATGAAGTGCGGTTACGACCGTCTTGCCGTCAAGCACCACCACCCCGCTGCCCTCCGGCTCTTCAAGGCGTTTTGCATCGGCCGGCCATTCCGGCAACACGCTGACGACCGATTTCATCGCTTGATCGAGCGTCTGCGCCGCAACGGCAGCAGGCGTAAGCGCTACCAGCAAAC
>DEIT01000074.1:0-1946 GCA_002352635.1 Hyphomicrobiaceae bacterium UBA2767
GTTTCGACATCCTTGCCCGGGTTGTAGTAACCACCGCCAGGATAGACGAGGACCTTCTCGTCATACGCACCGTCATTGTGGCGCTCGGACAATATTTCCCAGAGCGGCTTCCCGGCGATTTTTCCGTGCGCGTCCCAAATTGCCGTATCGAGTGCACCCATACAGTAGGAGCGTTCGCCATGCCCGCCAGGCTTCTCGTTGGACATAAGCGTGGTCCAGACAGACTGCGGGCTGAAGTTCTCACCCGTTTCATCCAGAAGCGATTTCGGGTCCGCCTCATGGAGGCGCGGCAGAAAGCGGGACTTCAGCAAACCCGGTTGTGCATAACGGCCGTTGGAGGAAAAACCGTAGCCGATCACCGTTTCGCCGTTTCTGACTACGTCGGTTTCCACGGCGACGACGTTGGTGGTCATCGTCCGGAAATTGATGAACGCATTCGACATCTCCGACGCAAGCGGCGCCGACACGTGCCGGACGTTGGTGATTTTCACAGGCGCGTCCCCCAAGAACACATCCCCGGCAAAGTGCCGGGGATGGGAGCAGTGTATCGTGTCTTACGCGCTGCGATAAAGCTTGGTCATGACGAATTCGCGGTGGCCAAGTGCCTCAGCCGCCGTGCTGCGACCGTTTGCAGTCCGCCGGATCATTTCGATCAAGGCGTCACCAGCCGTATCAAGCGTCATTTCCCGCTTCAGAATACCAGTGACATCCACATCAACATGCTCAGACATGGTGCGAACCGTGCGCGGGTTGGCGGTAATTTTGATCACCGGCACAATCGGGTTGCCGACGATATTGCCCTGACCGGTCGGGAAGGTGTGGACCGCGTATCCGGCAGCCGCCATGAGCGTCACGCACTCGGCTGCCGCGGACGATGTGTCCATATAGTAGAGCCCGGCGCCTTTTTCCGGCGCTTCGGCCGGCTCAAGTACGTCGATGTATGTGCATTTGCGTCCGATTTTTTCCAGGTTGCCGAGCGCCTTTTCCTCAATGGTGGTGAGGCCGCCCTCGATGTTACCCTTCGTCGGTTGAGAGTCGGAGAGATCGTCAACCTTGAACGGCTCAATCACCTCATCCTGATAGGCCTGGAAGGTCTTCATGAACTTCTTGGCGACTTCAGGGTTGGCAGCACGGGCTTCGCAAATATGTTCAGCACCCGTGATCTCCGACGTTTCACCGAAGCAGCCATAAATGCCTTTCGGGATAAGCTTGTCGTACATGTTGCCAACGGTCGGGCAGGAGCCAAGACCAGTCGTCGTGTCGGACTCACCGCACTTGGTCGAAACCCACAGCTCCGACATGTCGCATTCTTCGCGTTGCAGCTCCGTTGCCCAATGAACATATTCCTTAGCCTGGCGTCCGGCGGTCGCAACAGTTTCGAAATCACCATGCTGCTCGATGGCGAAACCGGAAACCGGTTTCCCGGTCTTGGCGATGCCGTCGACGATGCGCTGTGTCCAGCTTGGCTCAATGCCGATCACAATTACCGCGGCCACGTTCGGGTTTGACCCGGTACCGATCATCGTGCGGAAGTGAAGCTCCAAGTCTTCGCCGAACTGAAGCCGCCCATAAGAGTGCGGCAGCGCCAGCGTGCCCTTGACGTTGTTTCCGATCGCCTCGCACGCCGCGTTCGAAATGTCATCGACGGGCAAAATGATGACGTGATTGCGGACGCCGACGCGGCCATTCTCGCGCCGATATCCCATGAATGTATTATTACTCATTCCGTTGCCCTTGGCCATTTCCAGTTTCCTTCTCTTGTTCCTTGAGCGCTATTCCGCCTTGCCGGTCGGATACAGCACCACATGTTCCTGTTCGTCGGGATCGTTGCGCACGACGATGGCAATCGCCGGCTCCGTCTTGCTTAAATTCGTTGGCTGGTGGGGCACGTCAGCCGGGATGAAAATGAAGTCGCCTGCTTCGTTGACCACGCTCTTCCCAAGGCC
>DEIT01000074.1:2009-3204 GCA_002352635.1 Hyphomicrobiaceae bacterium UBA2767
CGCCTGTTTCGAGCCAATCTCTTTGGAGTTGCGGACGGTGACGACATCCTTGCCGTCTTTCTTGCCGATGATCTGCTGCTCGGCCGCTGAAACGACAGCGGGAACAGCCAGCAGCAATGCCAATGTCAGGATGGTCGTACGCATGAGTGTGCCCCGGTAAATCCTCTACCAGCGTTTGGTTTTGAGATTGTGGACGTGGACGTGCTCACCTTTTTTGGCATCGCCAACCATTTTGCCAATATCCACGCCATATTTGATGATGGTGTCGCCTTCCTTCAGGTCGATTAGCGCAACCTTGTGGCCGATCGGGATATCGTGCTCCGATTTGACGTTGATCGTCGTGTCATTCTCGGTGATGACGCCGAGCATGTCGGTGCCAGACTTAAGCCCTTCAATGACGACGACGCCGACATTGTCTTTCGGGCTGTGCACCAGGAATTGCGGTTCTGCCATTTCTCTTTCCTCACTCTTTTTTGGTGTTGCGCTAAATCAGTTCATCAGTCTTATCGCGCGTCTCGCCATAGCGGCTGAGCGCGGGGGGCCTGAGCCCTTCATACAGGCCCTCAACACGCGCATTCACTTCGGCATTGTTGCGCTCAAACAGCGAATTGCCGTGGATGTCACTTTCCACGAGCAATGGGCCGAAATTCTCTACACGCAAAATCCACATGGCCTGGGCAATGCCAAGCTCATCCAGCCAGTTCACGGCTTCCACGCTCTTGATGCCGCGCCCGAGGAGCGCACCTGTTCCGTATCCGACCGTTGTGAGATAGACCGCACCGGCTGGGACGAAGAGCTCGTTATAGTGTTTCTGGCTCATGCCGCCCTTGCCTAGAATGACCTTGGTGCCGGTCTCGGCGAACCAGCGCTTGAGATATTTCGCGAAACGGAAACTTGCCGTCGCCGTCACCGCGCCGACATTGAAGCTGCCGTCGTCATTCTGTGCGGCTGCCGGGGCGCAATGAAAATTCACATTGGTCAAATTCGCGAATTCGACGGGCGGCGTCTCGCCCTTGTTCAATATCTTTTCGTAGACGCCTTCTCGTGCGGTGTAGATCAACCCGTCGAGATAGGCGACCGACCCGATCTCAAGCTTTTTGAGGTCCGCATCCGAGATCGGCGTCTTGAGCCGGACCTGTTTCAGCTTGTCAGCACGCTCACCCATGTTCGCCTCCTACTCCGCTGCACCGGCAAG
>DEIT01000057.1:0-3468 GCA_002352635.1 Hyphomicrobiaceae bacterium UBA2767
CGCTCCCGATGAACGACGAAGGCGCACGGGAAATCGCGCGCCGCTCGCGCGGGACGCCACGCATTGCCGGACGTCTTCTCCGGCGGGTGCGCGACTTTGCTACCCACGAGGGGGCGACGCTGGTCGATGCGGTCGTCGCGGACCGGGCGCTCCAACAACTGGAAGTCGACGCGGCTGGGCTCGATGCGCTGGACCACCGATACCTGCGTTGCATTGCTGAGAACTACAGTGGTGGGCCTGTCGGAATTGAAACGATTTCTGCCGCTTTGTCGGAACCACGCGATGCGTTGGAAGAGATCGTCGAGCCGTTCCTGTTGCAACAGGGCTTCATTTCGCGCACCCCGCGCGGGCGTATGCTGACGGCACAGTCGTTTGCCCATATCGGCCTCGCTGCCCCCAAGGGGTTTGAGGGTTTGCAGATGGGCATGTTCAAGGATGACCAGGCGGACATCTGACCTGACTGTCTGCTGGACAATTGCTGCTTATTTGCTGGTGATCTGCATACGGGCCACCTAAATAGCACCCATGATCTCCCGCCGGTTGTTTCTCAAAGGGTTTGGCGCGCTGCTCGTCGCAGGGTTCGGTTTCAGCGGCTATGCCTTTGGTGTCGAACCTTTGCTACGCATGAATGTGACGCGCTACCGGTTGACGCCGCCGCGCTGGCCACGCGACTTCAACCTGAAAATAGCGATTGTCGCTGACCTGCACGCTTGCGATCCATGGATGACGCTGGAGCGAATAGAAAAGATTGTCAGTGCCACAAACGCTTTGAATGCGGACATCATCCTTCTGCTTGGTGACTATGTGTCCGGCATGCGGTTGGTCACAAAACGCGTGCCGCCTGATGAATGGTCGGCCGCCTTTACGGGTCTGAAGGCGCCGCTTGGTGTGCACGCCATACTTGGCAATCACGACTGGTGGGAAGATGCGGAGGCGCAACGGCTGCAGCAGGGCCCGACATTCGCTGGTACAGCGCTCGAAAATGCGGGCATTCCATTATACGAAAATGATGCCGTGCGGATTGAGAAGGACGGGCAGCCCTTCTGGCTTGCCGGACTTGGTGACCAACTGGCATTTCCCACTTTCAATGGGCGTGGGAAAACGCGTTTTCGCGGTGTCGACGATTTAACCGGCACACTCGCTAAGGTCACCGACGATGCGCCGGTCATCCTGCTTGCTCATGAGCCGGATATATTTCCGCAGGTACCTGACCGGGTCTCTCTCACGCTTTCAGGACATACCCATGGTGGCCAGGTTCGCCTTTTCGGATATGCACCGGTGGTTCCTTCCCGCTTCGGAAACCGCTTTGCCTATGGCCATGTGATAGAGGATAACCGGCATCTGGTTGTATCGGGAGGCCTCGGAATGAGCATTTTACCTGTCCGCTTCGGGTCGCCGCCTGAGCTTGTGGTCGTCGAACTCGGCGAGGCATAACGAGTTCATGACCGAAACCAATCAAGACAAAAAGGACCGCTGGCCCGATCTTGCCGGGCGCATCGAGGGCGCCAGGCATTTCCTTCCCGTGCGCGTCTATCACGAGGATACTGACTTCACGGGCCTCGTCTATCACGCGAACTTTCTGAAATTCTGTGAGCGTGCCCGGTCGGACATGGTGCGCCTTGCCGGCGTCAGTCAGACGGGCCTGTTTTCAGGGGAAGGCGCGAGGGAGCCCGCGGCCTTTGTCGTGCGCCACATGGATATCGACTTCCTGAAGCCCGCTCATATGAACGATCTGCTGGAAATCGTGACCTCGGTCGATGAACTTGGTGGCGCCGCGATGACGCTGCTGCAGGAGGTGACGCGCGAGGGCGACGTGGTCGCCCGGGTGCGGGTCAAGATCGTGCTCGTTGGCCAATCGGGCAAGGTGATGCGTTTGGACGCGCTGGTTCGAGCGCACCTTGAACGATTCGTTAACCAAGAAGCCTGACTCTGCCAGAAATCAGAAAGTCCAGCACCGGGCGCAAAAACGCTTCCGGTGGAAACACGCGCTGCCAGTCCAAGTTTGGTCACAAATGCGCTCCAAGTCTCGCCCGCGAGAGATGCGCGCATGCGGGAGGGGTGGACGCACGGCGGCAATTCAGCAGGAACTCGTATGAATCCGGCGGAAATTACCACAGCTGCGGCACCAGCCGTACAGGCTGACATCTCCATCATCGGGCTGTTTCTCGACGCCCATATCGTTGTGCAGATCGTGATGCTTGGTCTGCTAGCGGCTTCCGTGTGGAGCTGGGCCATCATTGCAGACAAGCTGGTGCTTTTCGGACGGACGCGCCGGGAGACTGACGATTTTGAGCATGTGTTCTGGTCGGGCCAGTCGCTTGAGGAACTTTTTCAGAATATTGGCGACAGGCCGGTCCGCTCAATGGCGGCACTGTTCATCGCCGCAATGCGCGAGTGGAAGCGCACGGTCGAGGCGACGCCGAAACCAATGGCCGGGCTCCAGATGCGCGTGGAGAAAGTCCTTGATGTGGCGCTCTCGCGCGAAGTCGACCGGCTGGAGCGGCGTTTGCTGTTCCTGGCGACCGTTGGGGCCACGGCGCCGTTTATCGGCCTGTTCGGCACCGTATGGGGCATCATGACCTCATTCCAGGCGATAGCCGCGGCCAAAAGCACCAATCTTTCGGTGGTTGCTCCCGGCATCGCCGAGGCCTTGTTCGCGACGGCCCTTGGTCTGCTGGCCGCCATCCCGGCGGTGATCTTCTACAACAAGTTTACCCATGAAGTGTCGCGCCACGCGCAGCGGCTGGAGAGCTTTGCCGACGAATTCTCGTCCATCCTTTCCCGCCAGATGGACGCCAGGAGCTAACGATGAGTGCGATGTTTGGCGGCGGGTATCTGGGAAGGCGCAGTCGTGCCGGGCGCAACTACAAACCGATGGCAGAAATCAATGTGACACCATTCGTGGACGTCATGCTGGTGCTGCTGATCATTTTTATGGTGACCGCTCCTCTTCTGACTGTCGGAGTGCCGGTAGAACTGCCGAAGACGGATGCGAAACAATTGTCAGGAGACAAGGAACCGCTGACCGTGTCTGTAACCGGTTCGGGAAAAGTGTTCCTGCAGGAGACCGAAATTCCGCTCGACGAAATTGTGCCAAAACTCGTCGCTATTACGAAGAGCGGATACGAGGAGCGTATTTTTGTCCGTGGGGATCGCAACACGGACTACGGCACCATTATGAAGGTCATGTCGACCATCGCCTCGGCTGGCTTCCGTCGGATCGCCCTTGTCACCGAGGCTGAGGAAAATCGCTAGAGCAACTGCACTGATGAGAAACAGCCTGATCATTTCGCTCTTTCTGCATGTGGCCGTGCTGTTCAGCATCATTGCGGTGTTTCCATCGATGCGCTCCCTGCCTCAGGCCCCGACGCCCTTGCCGGTCGATCTCGTGACGCCGGCGGAATTCACGAATATCAAGGCCGGTGACCGCAAATCAAAGCCGGATACGGCGAAGGCCGAAAAGAAGCC
>DEIT01000057.1:3568-11934 GCA_002352635.1 Hyphomicrobiaceae bacterium UBA2767
AAGCCCAAAAAAGTGGTGAAGAAGCCCGCCAAGAAACCGGTGAAGCTCGCATCGAAGCCAAAGCCTGCGCCCAAAGCCAAGAAAGCCTTCGATCCAGACAAGATCGCGGCCCTTTTGAACAAAGTGCCTGATGCGGGTGCCCAGACACCACAGGCGTCGCAGCAGACTAAAAAGCCGCAACCGGCCAAGGGACGTGCTGAGGGCAAGGATCAGACTATGACCTTCAACGAGATCGATGCGCTCCGCGCAAAGATTTCACAGTGCTGGAACCCGCCGGTCGGTGGACTGGGGGCCGACGCAATAAAGGTGAAGCTGCGCCTTCAGTTGCAGCAGGACGGTGCGCTCTCCAGCGCGCCACAGGTCGTCAACCGGATGGGCTCGCCATTCTTTCAGGCCGCCGCCGACGCAGCAGTGCGTGCTGTGATGCTGTGCCAGCCCTATGACAAGCTGCCGGCAAAGAAATACGCGCTCTGGCGTGACATGATCTTAAACTTTGATCCGCGGGAGATGTTTGGCGGATGAGGACCACATTGAAAATGAAAACAACCAGCACTCTACGCATGATCCTGTGCGCCCTGGTTTTGGTGTTTGGCGTGGCTTGTCCAATGCGGGGCGCAATGGCGGTCGTCGAGATTGATATTACCAAGGGCAATCTCAAGCCGATTCCCATTGCGATTCCGACCTTCATCGGCAGTAGCCTCAACGATCAGAAACTCGGCGGCGATATCGCGGGCGTGGTGATTTCCGATCTGCAGCGCTCCGGACTGTTCAAGCTGGTTGACCCGGCGGCCTATATTGAGCGCATCGGCGGTCTGGGTCAGACGCCGCGTTTTGGCGACTGGCGCACCATCAATGCCGAGGCGCTGTTGGTGGGGCAAATCAGCCGCGAGCCCAGTGGACGGTTGCGGGCAGAGTTCAGGCTTTGGGACATTTTGGCCGGCAAGCAGCTCGCCGGGCAGCAGTTTTTCACCAATTCGAGCAACTGGCGGCGTGTTGGCCACCTTATCGCCGACGCAGTCTATGAGCGGTTGACGGGTGAAAAGGGATATTTCGACACCCGCATTGTCTATGTCGATGAAACCGGTCCCAAGAATGCCCGGGTTAAGCGTCTCGCTATCATGGATCAGGATGGCCACAATTTGCGCATGCTGACAAACGGCCGGGCGTTGGTGCTTACCCCTAGATTCAGCCCGACGAACCAGGAAATCACCTATTTGTCTTATGAGGGCGGGAAGCCGCGGGTCTATTTGCTCAATATTGAGACCGGACAGAAGGAAATCGTCGGGGATTTCCCGAACATGTCATTTGCCCCCCGTTTCTCGCCCGATGGCCAGCGTATCGTGATGAGTCTGCAGGAGGGCGGAAATTCCAACATCTACATGATGGACTTGCGCACCCGCCGCACCGCTCGGCTTACCAACACGCCGGCAATCGATACCGCACCCAGCTTTTCGCCCGATGGGCGGCGAATCGTCTTCGAATCAGATCGGACCGGGAATCAGCAGCTTTTTGCCATGAATGCTGACGGAAGCGGCCAGAATCGCATCAGCTCGGGCGAGGGTCGCTATTCAACGCCGGTCTGGTCGCCTCGGGGCGATCTGATCGCCTTCACCAAAAAAAGGGGCTCACAATTTCTAATTGGCGTGATGCGGCCCGACGGGACCGGCGAGCGCATACTGACAGAGGGTTTCCACAACGAAGGCCCAACCTGGTCACCGAATGGCAGGGTGTTGATGTTTTTCAGGGAATCTCCAGGAGCTACCGGGGGTGCGCGTCTCTACACCATTGATTTGACTGGGTATAACGAGCGCTCCGTGGCGACGCCGTCCTTTGGTTCCGATCCTGCCTGGTCACCATTAATCAATTGATTTTATTGCGACACTCCAGATTCGCTGGAATCCCGCCCTTTTCAGCTTGATTGGCTGCGGGGTGGCCATTAACGTTTTTCCTCGGGGTTGAGATTCGGGCGTTGCATTTTGGCACCATGTGTCACGTAAAAAGCCTCAGGAAATGCAGTCCGTCCTTGATCTGTAGTCTCCATCTCGGTACACGCGAAGATGGCTTTTGCCGAATTAGACAAGAGGAGAGAAGACCATGCAGGGTTTGAAAGGCGTGATCGTTGTCGCAACTATTGTGGCAACTGCGGCCGCTCTGGGTGCATGCCGTAAATCAGTCACCGCTACGCCGATGAAACTAGGCGCTGCGGACGTCACGGTTGAGCAGGCTGTGCGTGTCTAATTAGACACACACGATCACAAGAAAAAGGCCTCTCAGCGGGGGGAATCCTCGCGAAGATGGATTAGCTGGATGCCGTGTCGCCAGAGCCTTTTGCGAAGGCGTCCACGGCGTTCCAGCGCCGTCTTCCTAAAGTTGGATGTTCCAGCTTTTGATCTGTGGAGTTAGCGCTGCCTTAAGTCCGCCATTGGTGGGCAGTAAGGTTGCATTAACACTTTGCGTTCTACGCTGACGTAAGGGTCCACAGCAGATCAGGAGTTTGGGGTATGGGCTGTGAGAGCAGTATGACGCGCGCCTTTGCAGTGGCGGGCGTTTTTCTTTTTATGGCCGGAATTGCGGCCTGTTCCAAAAAACCACAACAGCAAATGGCGATCGGCCAAGAGGCCGGCGGTCCGGTTGTGCCGGGGACGGCGCGCGATTTTTCGGTAAATGCTGGCGATAAGGTCCTCTTTACCGTCGACAGCGCGAGTTTGACCGCACGAGCACAGGCAACCCTGCGGCAGCAGGCAGTCTGGCTCAACAAGTATCCTCAATATGGCGTTACTCTTGAGGGCCATGCCGATGAGCGTGGCACGCGGGAGTACAATATTGCGTTGGGTGCACGACGCGCTGCAGCGGTACGAACCTATCTTGCAGGACTTGGTGTCAATGCGGGGCGTTTGCGGACGATTTCTTACGGGAAAGAGCGCCCGGTGGCGGTTTGCAACGATATTTCGTGCTGGTCGCAGAACCGTCGCGCCGTGACCGCGCTCAACTCACGACCGGGAAGTTAAGCCAGCGGCGCATTCGAAAGGGAATTTCGCTGTGGTGTTTGCGAAAACCGGTGCATTTCCAAGCTTGTTCGCGCATCGTTTTTCACATCCAGACGTGATTTTTCCAGTCCCGCTTGCCGCAGCGCGCGTGGCACCTTAGTTTAGCCCCAAAATATCCGAACGTTGTCGCCCAGGCGCAACGCGAGGGCGCCAAATTCGCAATGGGCTTCCAAAACTGAATTGACATGATCCGCCGCATGCCATTCCGGATTTCACTGATTGCCGCTCTGGCAGCATTTGCTGCGTTCGCAGGCATGGGGTTGTGCTTGTTGCCCGTCGCGTCCGCCCAGCAAAAACCGGCCCCCGCGCAGGGTGGCAATATGCAAGACCGTATTACGCAGCTTGAGCAGCGCATTCTCGACCTTCAAAGCGTGATCGCGACGCTGCAAACATTCATCAAGGGCGGTGGTGCTGCGCAAAGCCCCGATGGTGGATTGCCACCCGCGGCGCCAGGTGCAGCCGCCGGTGGCGGTCCCAGCGAACTCTCTATTCGCGTTCTTGCGCTTGAAACGCAAATCCGCGCCCTTACTGGACAAGTAGAACAGATGAACAACCGCCTCAATGGAGGGGGTGGGTCTTCCGGAGCAGCAGCATTGCCGCAGCAAGCACCCCCGCAGCTTCAATCGGGATCAGATTTTGGCGCTCCCCCGGCACCACCGCAGGTAACGGCTCCTTATGGCAATGTGCAGCCCCCAGCTGCGCTCCAGCCATCAGCGTCGGTTCCTCAGGCTCGTCCGCCATGGCAGGCCGACCCGAATGCCCAGGCGCCGTCACCTATCCCGACACCGCCGCCCCAGACAGGGCAGTTGCCGCGTGTTCAGGGAGAACCCGGCAGCGGTGCGCGTGCGGCCTACGATTCGTCGTATCAAAACTTTCTGCGCAATGATTTGCAGGCCGCCGAGCAGGGATTTCGCTCTTTTGTAAAGACCTATCCGAACGATCAGCTTGCCAGCAACGCCTACTACTGGCTTGGACGGACGCATTTCGCCAGTCGCCAATTCGAGCCGGCAGCTAAGGCATTTCTTGCCGGCTACAAGAAAGACAAGAAGAGTGCGGTGGCACCGGACAGTTTGCTGCATCTGGGTAAGTCTCTCGCAGCTCTGGGCGAAAAAGACGCCGCATGCTCCACGCTGAAAGCCGTTGCCAAACAATATCCCGCAGCACCCGGTCAGGTGAGGCAGGATGTCAGTGCCGAGTTGAAGCGGGCCGGCTGTTGAGGCTACGCCCAAGGGCGTCTATATCCTTGTTATGACAACGACTTCCTTTTCAAGGCCCGAGCTGGAGCAGCTTTTTGCGTGCCTGGACGGTGTGACCCATGCAGGTCTCGCTGTTTCAGGTGGTGCGGATTCTATGGCGCTTATGCATTTGGTCCTTCAGTGGCGGGAGGCCGCCGGAAGGGCCACACCGCGCCTTACCATGCTTACGGTGGACCATGGGCTGCGCCCAGAAGCAGCCGATGAGGCCCGTTGGGTCACCGAGCAGGCGCGCGCGCACGGACTTGATGCGGTCAGTCTGCGTTGGGAAACAAACGACAAGCAAAGCCGTATTCAGGCTGACGCTCGGGAAGCGCGTTACAGTCTTATGGCGGGATACGCACATTCCCATGGCCTCGACGCGCTCGTTACCGCTCACCATCTCGACGATCAGGCGGAGACACTGCTCATGCGTTTGGGGCGTGGTAGCGGCGTAAATGGGCTTGCTGGCATTCCAAAAAAAGGCCAGTGGGCGGGGTTTGCGGTTCTCCGGCCATTGCTCGATGTGCCGAAGGCACGCCTCGTCGCGACATTGAAGGCAGCGGATATCTCGTGGTTGGAAGACCCGAGCAACGAAGACACGCGCTTTGAAAGGGTAAGGTTGCGCCAGGCGATGGCGGAACTTGAAAGGCTGGGCATCGGACCGGAGGCCCTTGCGCAGAGTGCTGCGCGACTGCGCCGGGCGAGCGAGGCGCTGGAAACGGTATGCGACAAATTTTTGGTCCGGCATGCCGAGCTTTGCGATGCGGGTTACGGCCGGATCGACAGACAGGCCTTTCTGGATGCGGCGGAAGACATTTCACTGCGTGCCGTCGCGCGGATGCTTCAGTGTGTCGGAGGGCAGGTGACCCCGCCGCGTCTGGCGAAACTTGAAGCGATGGTCGAAGCCATCCGCTCCGGTGACCAAAAGCCACGGACCCTTGGCGGATGCCGGGTGGAGTGGAAGTTGAACGATATTCTGGTTTTGCGTGAGGCCGGGCGTGATGGTCTTCCCGGCCTGATATTAAAGCCTGGTGAGAGCGGCCTGTGGGACAATCGTTTCCATGTTAGTCTTGAGCCGAACGAGAAAGCGCCAGTTGAGGTTCGTGCGCTCGGCAACGCGGGATATGGAGAGGTTCGTGCAAGGCTCGGTTCGACCGCCACGCTACCCGAACACGCGGTGGATGGTCTTGTTTCCTTCTGGCGCGATGAGAAAGTGCTGTGCGTGCCGCCCATGGGGTATTTCGAGCCAACCGGGAACGGCCATGCGTGTAACGCGCGCTTCATTAATCGGGAGTTCGGATCAGTCAATTGTTAAGGCCGTTCCCTGATAAGGCTCGTGCGGTATAGAGAAGCGATGTAGAAATAGGCCCCGACTGGCGCAATATACGGATCAGATGCGGCAATTCGTTCACCGGCAATTCACCAGCTTGCAACTTGGCAAACAGCGTTCGGATACATATGTTCCTCGTAAGGACCGACAGAACGTACGCCCGGCTCGCGCCGCAATTCCCTTCTAGCTTGAAATTGCGTGGATAATCAGCGCCGTGACGGCACATTGAGGCACACTTTATGAACTCGAACTTCCGGAACTTCGCTATCTGGGTCATCATTGCATTGCTGCTGATCACCCTTTTCAACCTGTTCCAGAACCCGTCGAAGCGGGTTCGCTCGAATGAAATCAGCTTCTCGCAGCTCCTGACTGAGGTCGATAACGGCAAAATCGGCGAGGTTACGATCGCCGGTTCTCAGATCACTGGCCAGTACTCCGATGGCCGGGCGTTCCAGACCTATGCGCCGAATGATCCCTCGCTTGTAAGCCGTCTGCACGACAAGGGCGTGAAGATTACCGCCAAGCCGTCCGATGAGGATGTGCCTTCGCTGATGGGTGTGCTGGTATCTTGGTTCCCGATGCTGCTGCTGATCGCGGTTTGGATTTTCTTCATGCGGCAGATGCAGTCCGGCGGCGGCCGTGCAATGGGCTTCGGCAAATCCAAGGCCAAACTGCTTACCGAGCGGCAAGGCCGGGTGACGTTTGATGACGTCGCGGGTGTAGATGAAGCCAAGGATGATTTGCAGGAGATCGTTGAATTTCTGCAGGACCCGCAGAAATTTCAGAAGCTCGGCGGGCGCATCCCGCGCGGCGCGCTGCTCGTTGGCCCTCCCGGCACGGGTAAGACTTTGTTGGCGCGTGCCATTGCCGGCGAAGCCAATGTGCCGTTCTTCACCATCTCCGGTTCCGATTTTGTGGAAATGTTCGTCGGCGTTGGTGCCAGCCGTGTACGCGACATGTTTGAGCAGGCAAAGAAAAATGCGCCTTGCATCATCTTTATTGACGAGATCGATGCTGTTGGACGCCACCGTGGTGCCGGCCTTGGTGGCGGCAACGACGAGCGCGAGCAGACCTTGAACCAGCTACTTGTTGAGATGGATGGTTTCGAGGCCAATGAGGGCATCATCCTCATCGCCGCGACCAACCGTCCGGACGTGCTCGACCCCGCACTTCTGCGCCCAGGTCGTTTCGACCGACAGGTCGTTGTGCCGCGTCCCGACATCATTGGCCGCGAAAAAATCCTGAAAGTGCATGTGCGCAAAGTGCCGCTGGCCCCGGATGTCGACATGCGCATTATCGCGCGCGGCACGCCCGGTTTTTCGGGCGCCGATCTTGCTAACCTGGTCAATGAAGCGGCGCTTCTCGCCGCGCGTCGTTCAAAACGTCTGGTGACACAGCAAGAATTCGAGGATGCCAAGGACAAGGTCATGATGGGCGCCGAACGGCGTTCCATGGTGATGAGCGAGGAAGAGAAGAAACTTACCGCATATCACGAAGGTGGCCATGCGTTGGTGACACTGCACCAGCCGGCATCCGATCCGATCCACAAGGCGACCATAATCCCGCGCGGCCGCGCACTTGGCATGGTGATGCGCTTACCCGAACGCGACCAACTTTCGGTCACGCGCGAGAAAATGAATGCCGATCTCGCGGTTGCCATGGGCGGGCGCGTTGCCGAAGAGCTGATCTTCGGCCACGACAAGGTAACTTCCGGCGCTTCCGCAGATATCAAGATGGCGACGTCAATGGCCCGGGCGATGGTCACGCAATATGGCATGTCCGACAAGCTTGGTCCGCTGGCCTATGGTGATAACGAGGAAGAAGTGTTCCTTGGCCATTCGGTTGCGCGTACGCAGAACCTGTCTGATGAGACGCAGAAGCTTGTGGATGATGAGATTCACCGGATCGTCGATGAGGCCTATGTCATCGCGACGAAAATTTGCAAGAAACACCTCAAACAGCTTCATACAATCGCGGAGGGCCTGCTTGAGTATGAGTCGCTTTCCGGAGAAGAAATCAAAGGCCTGCTGAAAGGCAAGGCGCCGATCCGGGATTTCGACGACGACTCGGGTGGAACAAAGGCTGCAGCCTCGGCAGTTCCGTCCGCAGGCGGTGCGAAAAAATCCAAATCCGGTAAAGGCAGCGAGCCCGATACTGGAGGTATGGAACCGCAGCCGCAGTCATAATGTGGGGCTGGTTCATTCAGCGAGCAGAAACAAGATATTTGGGAGCGGCGCATCAACGCCGCTCCTTTTTTTGGTTGTTTCCCGTGCATTCAGGTCCGATGCCGGGTTCATGATGGACCTGCGCCGTGACGCCTGAAGAGTTCCGCAATCGTCTCCGTGATTTTCCGCGAGTTGGGCTCACCCATCTGCCGACGCCACTTGAACTGCTCACCCGCCTAACGGAGCATCTGGGCGGTCCGCGGTTGTGGATCAAGCGAGAAGATCTCACCGGGCTTGGCTTCGGCGGCAACAAGCTGCGCAAGCTTGATTATGTGCTGCATGAGGCAGTGAATGCAGGGGCCGATACGCTGGTCTCTGGCGGCGTTGTGCAATCCAACAGTCAGCGGCAGGTCGCAGCGGCAGCGGCAAAGCTGGGATATGAATGCCACTTGGCGGTTTATCATGGCCGCGTCGAGCCGCCGTCTCCCGCCTATGAACAATCAGGAAATGCTCTGCTGAACCGTCTTTATGGCGCGATACTCCACGATGTACCCTGGACCGGTGACAGAAACGCTGCGATCAGTGCACT
>DEIT01000057.1:12001-23340 GCA_002352635.1 Hyphomicrobiaceae bacterium UBA2767
GCCGTATTGGGATTTAGACCGTCCGCAATCGTCCATTGCAGCGGCAGTGCGGCAACGCAAGCAGGGTTGGTGGTCGGTTCCGCGGCAATGCTTTCCGGGACCGAGGTGATCGGCATCGATATCGACGCGGAGCCGGAACGTGTAAGGGCTGACGTTGTATCTTATGCCGCGGCGGCGGCGGATATGCTTGGTAGCGCTTTTTCATCGGAAATGGTGGAAGTCGTTGCGGGTCACGCCGGTCCGGCCTATGGCGTACCCCACGCTGCGACGCTCGATGCCATCCATCTGGCGGGACGCCTTGAAGCCCTTGAACTCGATCCGGTTTATTCCGGAAAAGGACTTGCCGGATTGCTTGCACTTGTCGCAGAAGGGCGGTGGGGTTTGGAGGATGATGTTGTTTTCGTCCATACGGGCGGCGTCCCGGCACTGTTTGCCTATCGTGATGTGTTGGGGATTTAGCAGAAGGACCATTGGGGTCTGATGCGCAAAGAGAATATCGATGTCCGATCATCTGTATCTTCGCCCATGCGGCTTTCTGTATGGCTCTGACGCCGATCATGGCGTGCGGGGTCGGCGTGCACGCTGGCTTGCCGGTGGCCCGGTCGCCTTCACAATGGTCGAATTGATCGAGGGCGAGCCTGCAGCAGCAGTGAGATCATTCCATCAGATCGAAGATTTGGCGGAATCCCGGGCAGCAGAAATCGACAATTTGATCGATCGGATTGTCGAACCGCGGGCACCCATTGCGGATCTGCACTTTGACCGTTCACGCGTCATGGGCGTGGTCAATGTTACACCCGACAGCTTTTCCGATGGCGGTCTCTACGATACCAGCGAAGCGGCCATTGCCCACGCAGCCCGGCTTATACAGGAAGGAGCCGATATTCTTGATATCGGCGGGGAGTCGACGCGGCCCGGCGCCGACGCCGTTGAAGCGGCGCAGGAATCCGAACGCATCGTGCCGGTCATCGAAGGCCTGCGTGGCACCAAGGCGGTCATTTCGGCTGATACGCGCAAAGCCGCCGTCATGCGCCATGCCGCCAAGGCGGGGGCGCATGTCCTCAATGATGTTTCCGCACTCACCTTTGACCCTGACAGTATCGGGGCGGTGGTGGAAACGGAGCTTCCGGTCATACTCATGCATGCGAAAGGGGACCCCAAGACCATGCAGGATGATCCCGTCTATGACGATGTGCAGCTGGAAGTATTCGACTATTTGCTGGCGCGCATTGCGATGTGTGAAGAGGCCGGTATCGCACGGGACAAAATCATTGCCGACCCCGGCATTGGGTTTGGTAAGACACTGGAGCATAATGTGAAACTTTTACAGGGCCTTAGCCTTCTCCACGGCTTGGGTGTGCCGCTTCTGCTCGGCGCGTCCCGGAAACGTTTTATCGGGGTTCTGGCCGATGAGCCGGATGCGCAAAAACGCGTTTCAGGCTCTGTGGCTGCAGCACTTGCGGGCGCGGCCCAAGGCGTGCAAATGATCCGTGTGCATGATGTGGCCGAAACATGCCAGGCTCTGACCGTCTGGAATGCCCTCCACACCTGACCTGCATCGGTCCCGTCGGGGCGTTATGGTGTAATTTTTGCTTACATTTTTTGAAACCTTTTCCACAGGCCTGCGAGGCATAATGGTTAGAGTATCGCGGCGCATCGGGGCAGTATTAGCCTGTCTATGAGGGAGTATCGGGGTCAAATGGCGCGAAACCTGTTTGGAACGGACGGAATCCGCGGGCCTGCGAACATGCACCCGATGACTTCCGAGGTTGCGCTCAAGGTGGGCATGGCCGCCGGAAAGCTGTTCACGAATGGCGACTACCGCCACCGTGTCGTGATCGGCAAGGATACGCGCCTTTCCGGTTACATGATTGAATCAGCACTAGTGTCCGGCTTTACGTCAGTTGGTATGGACGTGTTCCAGCTCGGACCGATGCCCACGCCGGCTGTCGCCATGCTGACGCGCTCGCTCAGAGCTGATTTGGGCGTGATGATTTCCGCCTCTCACAACCCGTATGTTGACAACGGAATCAAGCTCTTCGGGCCGGATGGCTACAAGTTATCCGATGAAACCGAGTCCGAGATCGAGGAGTTGATGGGCCAAGCATCCGATAACCTCCTTGCAACGCCGGAAGCGATCGGGCGCGCCAAGCGTATCGACAGCGCCCAGGAGCGTTATATCGAATTCGCCAAACGAACGCTGCCGCGCAAGGTCCGGTTCGACGGATTGCGTGTGGTCATCGACTGCGCCAACGGGTCAGCCTACCAGGTCGCGCCAGCGGCACTCTGGGAGCTTGGTGCGGAAGTCATATCGATCGGCGTTGACCCAAACGGCTTCAATATCAATAAGGATTGCGGTTCAACTTCGCCTTCGGCCCTGTGCAAAAAGGTGCGGGAAGTGCGCGCGGACATTGGCATCGCGCTTGATGGCGATGCCGACCGGGTTCTCATCGCGGACGAAAAGGGCCGGCTGATCGATGGTGATCAGCTCATGGCGGCAATTGCTGAGTCCTGGCAAAGCCGGGGACGGCTTGCCGGAGGTGGTGTGGTCGCCACGGTCATGTCCAACCTCGGTCTCGAACGTTATCTTGAAGGTCTCGGCCTGTCGTTGGTGCGAACGCCCGTTGGTGATCGCTACGTTGTCGAGCATATGCGCAAGCACGGATACAATATCGGCGGAGAGCAATCAGGACACATCGTGCTTTCCGACTATGCGACAACAGGAGATGGCCTAGTCTCAGCGCTGCAGATATTGGGCGTTGTGATTTCGAAGGGCAAGCCGGTAAGCGAGGTATGCAACCAATTCGAGCCGCTGCCGCAAGTCCTGAAAAATGTGCGGTTCAAAAAGGGCCAGCCTCTCGATGATCAGAAGGTGATCAAGGTGATCGACGAGGGCAAGGGCAAACTTGGTCGTGGGGGCCGACTTGTGATCCGACCGTCCGGCACGGAACCCGTTATCCGTGTGATGGCGGAGGGTGATGATGCGAAGCTGGTTGGCAAGGTCGTCAACGACATTATCGATGCGCTCAAATCGTCTGCAGCGTAGGCGGGCGCGTTCAGGGTTTAACCTCCCGAGTGCCCAGTGGCGTCAAGTAATTTAGGCCCCGGCAAACATTCCGGGGCCTTTTTTTGTGGTGCACAGGACGGTTGTGTGAGTGGAACTCAGGGTTAAGTATCTTTTAAATAATCTTGCCTATTGTCCCGAAATGAAACGCTTCCGCTATGGGGTGTTTTCTTGACCCGAAACACCGGGTGATGGCGAAGGGGACACTTATGGGCAATCTGCACCGTTCAACAGCACTTTCGTGCGCACTCATTCTCACGTCGCTGGCAGGTGCCGAAGCGGCAGATTTTAGATTTCCACCGCAGCCGGCGGTATCAGTGCCGTCGCCTGTTCCCGTTCCGGAATATTCCAACGGCTGGTACTTTCGCGGCGATATCGCTTACGCATTTTCTGAGGATCCTGCACTTCGTCAGTCCGGTGCTCGCATAGGCGGCGAGAAAATGGACGATACGTGGGATTTCGGCGCTGGGTTTGGCTATATCTTTGATGAACATTTTCGCGGAGATGTCACGGTCGACTATCGTCTGAATGCGGACGTCTCAGGAACCAATCAAACAACCGGGTCTCTCTACCAGACGGATGTCCAAAGCACCGTCGTGCTTGCCAATCTCTACTATGACGTTCGCTCCCGTGACCATTTTACACCCTATGTCGGTGCCGGGCTTGGCTTCTCCTACAATCAGACAGATGAATTGTCGCTTTTGGTGGCCGGGGCGCCGGCAGGCTCCGTGGGTGGTGATAGCACAACAGATTTTGCCGCTGCCGCAATGGCTGGCTTCAGCTACAAGATGAGTGAAGGTTGGCTGTTCGATGCCGGTTACCGGTACCTATATGTCGGCGACGCCAAGACTGGCGACTCCAGCACGATCAGGACACTCAAGATAGACGATATCGGAGCACACGAGATACGCGTCGGACTGCGATACGAGTTCAGATAAGGCTGAGAAACCGAAGGACGCGAAGCCACTAACAGCATCAGGAGCAACTCGCGTACCACCCCCAAGAACCTGAACGGCGGGAGCAATCCCGCCGTCTTTTTGAGGCGCGCGTCATTCCGCCGCTTGACTTCATGTCCATTCGCTCCTAATTCCGCAAGTGGGACATCCCTCCCCAACGAGGGGCGACTATCTGTGAGGGTAGGAGAACATGACAGATCTGAGCAAACCGGCCATGCGGCCGGGCAATCCCCGTTTTTCGTCCGGACCATGCGCGAAGCATCCCGGGCATTCTCTTGAAAATCTCAAATCCGCATTCCTTGGCCGCTCGCATCGTGCGAGTGAAGGCAAGGCACGGCTGGCTTCCGCAATAGACCGGACGGCGACGCTTCTCGGACTTCCAGAGGATTATCGACTGGCGATTGTTCCGGCGTCCGATACCGGCGCCGTTGAATTGGCGTTGTGGTCGATGCTGGGCGCGCGTGGCGTTGACATGCTTGCCTGGGAGAGCTTCGGCAAGGGTTGGATCACCGACGTGGTGAAGCAACTCAAGCTGGAAGACGCAAGGATACTGGAATCGGAATATGGTATTTTGCCTGACCTTTCGCAGGTCGATCCTTCCCGCGATGTGGTGTTCACCTGGAACGGAACGACGTCGGGTGTTCGGGTTCCCAACGCAAACTGGATTGCTGCGGATCGCCAAGGACTCACCATATGCGACGCGACGTCAGCGGCCTTCGCGCAACCTTTGGATTGGGCAAAACTCGACGTCACGACCTTCTCCTGGCAGAAGGCGCTCGGCGGGGAAGGCGCCCACGGCATGCTCGCACTCTCACCCCGCGCGGTCGAGCGGCTCGAGACATACACACCATCCTGGCCGTTGCCGAAAATCTTCCGGCTGACGAAGAATGGCAAGCTGATTGAGGGCGTGTTTCAAGGCGCAACCATCAACACGCCTTCCATGTTGTGCGTGGAGGATTGGCTCGACGCACTCGATTGGGCAGAAGAGATTGGCGGCCTCCAGGCGCTTATGGCGCGTGCCGACGAAAACGCGGACGTGCTGACCCAGTGGATTGAGCACACACCTTGGATTGATTTTCTGGCGCAAGCGCCGGAAACCCGCTCCAACACATCGGTGTGTCTGAAGATAACCGATGAGGCGGTGAGCGCACTGGTTGAAGATGACCAGCGGGCTTTCGTAAAACAGTTCGCCGCACTGCTCGACGCGGAAGGCGTGGCATTTGATATCGGTGCGCATCGCGATGCGCCGCCCGGACTCCGTATCTGGGCTGGTGCGACAGTTGAGAAGTCAGATCTCGAGGCGCTGACGCCTTGGCTCGACTGGGCCTTTGCTCAAACCAAATCCTCCGCCGCCGAAGCCGCCTAGGAAACCCGTACCAGACAGATCGATGTTTTTTGGTGGGTGTCCTCAGGCATCCGCTGACCGATGGAGGAAAAAATGGCTCCCCGTGTTTTGATTTCAGACAAACTCAGCCCGCTTGCGGAAAATGTTTTTGCCGAGCGTGGTATCGAAGCTGACAAAAAGGTCGGTCTCAGCAAGGAAGAACTTGCAGACGTCATTGGAAGCTATGACGGTCTCGCCGTGCGCTCCGCGACGAAGGTGACGGAGAAAGTCATCGCCAGTGCCGGCAAATTGCAAGTCATCGGCCGCGCCGGAATTGGTGTCGACAACATCGACGTGGTGGCGTCGACAGCACGTGGCATCATCGTGATGAACACGCCATTCGGCAATTCCATCACGACCGCCGAGCACGCCATATCACTTATGTTTGCGCTTGCCCGACAGATCCCGGCAGCGGACGCGTCCACACGCTCGGGCAAGTGGGAGAAGTCTGCTTTTATGGGTGTGGAAGTGACGGGCAAGACGCTTGGCATCATCGGTTGCGGCAACATCGGGTCAGTTGTCGCTGAACGCGCGATTGGGTTGCGGATGAAAGTGGTAGCCTACGATCCGTTCTTGTCGCCTGAGCGCGCAATCGAACTTGGTGTTGAGAAGGTCGAACTGGATGACTTGCTCAAGCGATCGGACTTCATCTCTCTGCATACCCCGTTGACGGACAAGACCCGCAGTATCATCGATGCGAAGGCGCTCAAGACCGCAAAGCAAGGTGTACGCATTATCAACTGCGCGCGCGGCGGGCTAATTGTCGAGGACGCGCTGAAGGCGGCGCTTGAGTCGGGCCATGTGGCCGGTGCGGCATTGGACGTCTATGCGGAAGAACCGGCGACCGACAACGCGCTGTTTGACCTGCCAAACGTGATCTGTACGCCGCATCTTGGGGCAGCGACCACAGAAGCACAGGAAAATGTCGCGGTTCAGGTTGCCGAGCAAATGGCGGACTATCTGCTCACTGGTGCCATCACGAACGCAATCAACTTCCCCTCCATTTCGGCGGAAGAGGCGCCTCGCCTCAAGCCCTACGCAAAGCTTGCAGAACAGTTGGGGTCTTTCGCGGGACAGCTAACGGAAAGCGGGTTGAAGACAGTGCGTCTGGAGTATGCCGGCGAGATCGCGGAATTGAATACCAAGGCGCTCACTTCGGCGGCACTCGCTGGCGTGCTGCAGCCGCTGCTGCACGATGTAAACATGGTCAGTGCGCCCGCTGTGGCGCGGGAGCGGGGTATCGGTATTGAGGAAGTCACACGTGGTCAGGAAGGCGCCTACGAAACCTATATCAGGCTGACGGTCATGACCGAGCGCCAGGAACGCTCGGTGGCGGGCACTGTGTTTTCCGATGGCAAGCCAAGAATCATTCAGGTGAAGGGCATCAATATGGAGGCCGAGCTCGGTCGGCATATGCTGTATACCACCAACGCCGACCAGCCCGGGTATATCGGTGCTGTGGGCACTCTGTTCGGAGAGACAGGCGTGAATGTTGCGACGTTCAATCTGGGCCGAGATGAACCGGGCGGAAATGCCATTGCGTTGATCGAGACGGATGCGCCGATAACAGACGAAGTCCTGTCAGAAGTACGTAACCTTCCTCACGTCGTTCAGGCTGCACGCCTGAGTTTCTGATCGGTTCAGCATGGCATGTGGTCAGTGGCGGAGAGCCTATCCCCGTGTTTCATGCGGGCATTATATTGACGGTTTATCGGGTTTTACCTCTTGTTGACACGGTCCAACCCCTGATAATCTAGTTTTTGCGGCGCTTGCGGGATGTATTGCGTATGGAGTTCCACCGTGACGCGCGAAAAATTGGCGAGGCGGGACATCGCGCTTCTCGGGCGGCTCATGCAAGGGCCACGCGAGTTGGGCGGTCTTCCGTATGATGGAATAGAACGATTGACGGCGCTGGGCCTGGCAACAAGAGTGCTTGGCTGTTGCGAAATTACGCGTGCCGGTCAATTGAATTATCATCGGCACCAGTACTTAAGAGGGGCGGGTGGACGATCTGTGCGTGTGGCGCAGAAAAGTCCGACCTTCCTGCAGGAAGCCCAATATCCTGCGCCCCTAAGCCGCAATCAGCTTTTCACCTTTCTTAGTGCCCGGCGGAAGAAGGACAACCGCGTGGGACAGGACACGTCACTGTCAGAGTGGCTCTTGAATTTTGTGTTCGAGACTGCGCATCGGATTCATGGAAAGAAGGCAGACGCGACTGTCACAGAGCGCCAGGCTCCTCAGACCTAGCGAATTCTGAACAAACCTCAGCGAGGAAACTTGAACAAGATGCGGGACGAAGAAAACAAAGAGACGTCAGTGATCGGTGAGGACCTGGTCGTTGACGGAAATATCAACTGCAAGAGTGATCTCATGATCGAGGGAAATGTGGAGGGAAACGTCTCCTGTGTTGCGCTTTATGTGGGGAAGACTGGCAGGGTCTTCGGCGATATCAGCAGCGATAACGTCCAGATAGAGGGAACGGTCAAGGGAATGATCAAGTCGGGCAGCGTCGAACTCAAAGACGGATGCACGCTGGAAGGTGATATTGAGAGCCAGACGCTCGCCATCGATCATGGAGCAAATTTCTCCGGCTCGGTACGGCCGACGGGTGATGCGATCAGACCGCACCTTAAAGAGGCTGCCGAGTAAGCCGCAAAATTCGGGGCCGTTCGCCGGGAAAACATACTTCCAAACCTGGCTCTCCGATCGAGCATCACGGTTTTGTATCTGCCGATACCCATTCTTTAGAGTGATCAAACCCTCTCAGCTGGCAGCAAATCTGCATGACAGGAGGAGAGTGCTGCTGCAGGTGGCATGCACTGCGGTATATGGTGTACAGAGGGTCTGGCATAATGTATACAATCAAAAAATTCCAGTGAATTTTCTCATCATCCAGCACACTTTTCGGGGGGCAGGTTATGAATGTTGATCTAGAAATTGCGCGTGCCGCAAAGCTCAGACCAATCACAGAAATCGCCAACAAGATCGGGTTTCCTGATGATGTTGTGCTGCAACATGGGCCACATATCGCGAAAATCGATCTCGGCCATGTTGAAAAGATTGCTGAGAACCCCAACGGCAAGCTGATCCTCGTAACAGCCATCTCGCCAACCCCGAGCGGTGAAGGTAAAACGACGACCACCGTGGGTTTGGGTGATGCGCTTAACCGCATTGGCAAGAAGGCGATGATTTGCATCCGCGAACCTTCCCTGGGCCCGGTATTTGGCATGAAGGGCGGAGCGGCCGGCGGCGGTCATGCGCAGGTCGTACCGATGGAACAGATAAACCTGCACTTCACCGGCGATTTTCATGCAATCGCAGCGGCAAACAATCTGCTCGCGGCGATGATTGACAATCATATCTATTGGGGCAACGAGCTTGAGATCGACGAGCGGCGGATCGGATGGAAACGCGTTGTCGACATGAATGATCGTGCTCTGCGCAAAATCGTCAATTCCCTCGGCGGGCGGACCAATGGTTTCCCGCGGGAAGATGGTTTCGATATTGTCGTGGCGTCTGAAGTGATGGCGATCTTCTGTCTGTCCACAAACATGCGCGATCTGGAAGACCGGCTTGGCAATATCATTGTCGGCTATACTCGCAAGGGTAAGGCGATAACGGCCAGGGATATTCAGGCGCATGGCGCCATGACGGTGTTGCTTAAGGATGCGCTATCGCCGAACCTGGTGCAGACACTTGAGAACAACCCGGCCTTTATTCATGGTGGCCCGTTCGCCAATATTGCCCACGGTTGCAACTCGGTACTGGCCACAAGAACCGCACTTGGTTTGGCGGACTATGTCGTAACCGAGGCAGGGTTCGGCGCCGATCTGGGCGCTGAAAAATTCTTCGACATCAAATGCCGCAAGGCAGGTTTGAGTCCATCAGCGGTGGTGCTGGTCGCGACAGCCCAGGCGCTTAAATGGCATGGCGGTGTGGAGAAGGATGGTCTCAAGAGCGAAAACGTGGAGGCTATCAAGAAGGGCGCTCCGAATATTGCCAGGCATATTAGTAATCTGAGCAAATTTGGTGTGCCTGTCGTGGTTGCCGTCAACCGGTTCCCGACCGATACGGATGCGGAACTTGAGGCAATTGCTGAAATCGCCAGGGAAAATGGTGCCGATGTTGCTATTTGCTCTCATTGGGCGGACGGTGGCGCAGGCGCGGTAGAGCTCGCCGAAAAAGTCTCAACTCTGGCCGACGCGGACAAGGCCAACTTCAAAACGCTTTATGAAGACGACATGCCGCTCTGGGACAAGGTCAAGACCATCGCCACGGAGCTTTACGGCGCTGAAGATATTAGCGGCGATAAGGCGGTAAGGAACCAGTTCAAGCGCTTGGAGAAGGATGGCTTTGGCCATTTGCCGGTGTGCATGGCCAAGACTCAATACTCCTTCTCAACCGATCCAACACTCCGGGCCGCGCCGAGCGGACACGTGATACCAATCCGTGAGGTACGCTTGTCTGCTGGAGCTGGATTCGTGGTTGTGATTGCCGGTGACATCATGACCATGCCTGGTCTGCCGCGCGAACCTGCGTCGCATCACATCAAGATGGGTGACGACGGTCAGATCGTCGGCCTTTCTTAGGCCACGTCACACGCGCCGGTCATTCGGCGTTAACGCGGAAATGATGCGTTTGTTCCTTCAGGCGGGACATAAGTGATTGTGTTCTTTATCTGAGGTTCGATGTCCGGACAGGCGCGTCCGCCGATGTTGGTAGTTCGGGTAGAGCATGGTCTGATAGATTTCATTTCCTGTCAGGCTGGCCAAGTCTCTCAACCTTTGCGCGCTGAAAGGACCACCCCAGAGAGGATCAACGTAATGCCGATGAGGTGGTAAGCATGCGGCTCCTCGCCGAGCAGTGCGATTGCCATGACGGCGCCGAACAGTGGTACGAGGTAGAGGCAGACGCCGGCACGGTTCGCCCCTATCAGCTCTACACCCCGGTTGTAACAGATATAGGCCAACACGGAGGGAAAGACCGCGACATAGGCGATCGATGCCATAGTCTCGGTGTCGAAATGCAGTTGCCGTCCGGAAATATGCTCCCAAACATAGAATGGTGTGTTGACGAGGGCGCCTATGAGAAACGTCACGGCAACAAAACTCAGCCAGTGAATTTCGGGCCGCTTGCGTAGGAAGGCGGTATAGAGTCCCCATAGCGCCAACGCAGCGACAATCAGAAAATCACCCCAGTTGAGCACAAAGTCCTTGAGTACAGCCAATTCGCCCCGCGCGACCATAAACAGAACGCCAGTGATCGAGATGGCGATACCCACACCCTGTCGCAAAGAGACCCGGTCACCGAAGAAGGCGACGCTTGCGAGAACGATGAGCACCGGTCCGCTCGATTGCAAGATGAGCGCATTCAGTGCTGTCGTGTAGCTCAGCCCCGTATAGCTCAGCGAATTGAACGCGCCGACGCCAATGGTTCCGAAGAAAAACAGGATCGGCAAGCTGGCCCGGATGAGCGGCCAGTCGCGTTTGAGATGGGATACCGCGAAAGGCAGAATGATTAGCGTTGCGACGCTCCAGCGCGACCACGCAAGCGCGATTGGCGGCACATGCCCGTGCACGCCGCGTCCGACAACGAAATTGCCTGCCCAGAAGAGTGCTGTCAGCGCTAGCAGCAGATAGGCGTTTGCGTAGAGCTTTTCAAAAAGTCGGGTGAACATGGGTCCGTGTTAGGCAAGACACAAGGTTACGTAAAGAGGAGTTATCGCACTCGCTTCACGTGCAGACTCGCGCTATAACCAGACACGGCCCCCACATGTGTGCGGGGCCGTTCGGTTTTTCTTGGGCAGGCAGTATCAGATCATGGCGAATGTGGTTGTCGTCGGTTCCCAATGGGGCGACGAAGGTAAAGGCAAGATCGTTGATTGGCTTTCGGAGCGCGCCGATGTGGTGGTGCGGTTTCAGGGCGGGCACAATGC
>DEIT01000057.1:23435-30532 GCA_002352635.1 Hyphomicrobiaceae bacterium UBA2767
GATCCATGGGCGTTGGCTGAGGAAATCGAAACGCTCAAATCTCAGAATGTCGAGATATCCCGCGACAATTTCCGCATCGCAGAGAACGCGACTCTCATCCTGCCACTGCACCGCGAGCTCGATGCGCTGCGTGAGGCGGCGGCTGGCGACGGTAAGATTGGCACCACACGCCGCGGCATAGGTCCCGCCTACGAAGATAAGGTTGGCCGACGTGCGATCCGCGTGATGGATCTGCAGAATCTGAGTACGCTTAAACCCAAGATTGAGCGAATTCTCACACATCATAATGCATTGCGGCGCGGCCTTGATCAGCCCCAAGTAGGTGCTGATGAGTTATGCGCGCAACTGGGGGAAATTGCTCCCAAACTTCTGCCGTTGGTGGATACGGTCTGGGAGCTGCTCGACCGGAAACGCCGTCAGGGCAAACGCATTCTCTTTGAAGGAGCGCAGGGTGCCCTGCTCGATATAGACCACGGTACATATCCATATGTAACATCGTCCAATACGGTCGCAGCCCAGGCGGCGACAGGGACCGGCCTTGGACCAGACGCGCTCAACTACGTGCTTGGCATAACCAAGGCTTACACAACGCGCGTTGGTGAAGGACCATTCCCGACCGAGCTCAGTGATGAAGTCGGCCAGACGCTTGGAGAACGCGGACGAGAATTCGGCACGGTGACGGGCCGGGCCCGGCGCTGCGGCTGGTTCGATGCCTGTCTGGTCCGTCAGACGATCAAGGTTGCAGGCATCAACGGGATCGCGCTCACCAAACTCGACGTTCTCGACGGTCTAAAAGAGCTCAAGGTGTGCGTCGGGTACCGGCTTGATGGCGCCCCGGTTGACCATTTGCCTGCGAGCCAGGGCGCACAGGCGCGTGTCGAACCTGTCTACGAAACTCACGAGGGGTGGAGTGAATCGACCGCAGGTGCCCGTTCATGGGCCGACCTGCCTGCCAATTGCATCAAATATGTGCGCCGTGTGGAAGAGTTGATCGAGGCTCCTGTTGCCATGCTTTCCACCAGCCCGGAGCGCGAAGATACCATCCTGGTGCACGATCCGTTTGAGGACTGATAGAATAGGGGACGCCGGTCTCAATCAGTCAAGGAGCGCACCCGCACATGGCCCAGGATTCATTCGGACTTGAGATAACCACCAGTTCCCACAAAGCAGCGACAGCTTGGGACAGAGCCGTCACAGAATCCCTTGAGCATCGCCTGACAGCTTCCGAGCGTGTGAAGGAAACGCTTGAAGCCGATCCCGAATGCGTCATGGCGCAGTTTTTCCGTGGTGCCATGATGCTGATGATCGGGACCGACCGAGTTCATGGCAAAGTGGCGGACGTGGTGGCGCGCGCAAAGAAGCTGTCACCCCAGGCCACACGGCGCGAACAAATGTATGTCGCCGCGCTCGAACACTGGCTTGCAGGAAAGAACGACAAAGCCTGTGCTGTATGGAACGAAGTCATCACGGAATGGCCCGCTGATATTCTGGCACTTCGCATGCATCACCACGCCAGTTTCTGGAGTGGAAATTGCAAGGGGCTTCTGGGCGGACCGGAGCACGTCTACAAGGCACTTGGCGAAAGCGCACCCGGCATCAGTTTCGTAAAGGGTATGGTCGCCTTCGGGTGCGAAGAAAATGGCAACTATAGGCGGGCGGAAAAATTCGGTCGCGAAGCGATGGAAGCCAACGAGAACGATCTCTGGTCGCTCCATGCCGTGGCGCATGTGCTTGAAATGCAATGCCGTCATGATGAAGGCCGCAATCTCCTGAATCAACCCTTTGGCACCTGGGAGGACAGGACGCCCTTCAAGGATCACCTGTGGTGGCACTCGGCACTCTTTGCACTGGAGGAGGGCGATATCGATCGGGTGCTGGAGTTGTACGACAGGGAAATTCGGGTCGACGAGAACGGATTCTATCTCGATGTGCAAAATGCCGCCTCGCTGCTCAAGCGGCTGGAGCTTGTCGGTGTTGGTGTCGGTGAGCGCTGGGACGAGCTGGCCGATCTCGCGGAAAGCCGGACCGGAGACCATGTGATGCCCTTTACCGATGCGCATTTCATGCTGGCATTGACGGGCGCAGGGCGGTTTGAAGCGGCTAGCAGTTATCTTTCGTCGCTAAAGACATTTGCGCGCGAGGGCGGCAATGACGCGGCGGCGGTGACCAATGATGTCGCTGTCCCCCTGTGCGAGGGGCTGCTGGCTTATGCACAAGAGCGTTACGAAGAAGCAGCCGATGGCCTTTGTGCATTCGATCATGATCTCTCGCCGTTGGGAGCGAGCCATGCCCAGAGGGATATCTTTCAGCAGATCAAGATCGATGCGGTTACACGGGCGGGACGCAGCGAAGCAGCGCGTTTGCTACTGTGCGAGCGCGAGGCGCGACGTCCCGGAAGTGATTGGGCCCGAAATAGGCTGGAAGCTCTTGCTCAATAGCCCGCGACAGGCTTGGCGTTCGTTTCAGTTCCGTAACAAATGTATGTAGCGCCGCTGCAGATGGTCCACGCCAAGTCGTTGAATCCCGGCCATAAGCCGATTCAATTTGTTTCAATGGTTTGACGGATCACGACCTCTCCCCAAATGCCTAATCAACGCGAACGGCGCTAACGGGCAACGGCCCAATCGCCAGCGCACAACACACAAATCGCGAGCGGCTTTGACCCTTGCGAGTTGGCTTGAGGATGGAGAGAGAAATGAAGAAGATCGCATTGACGCTTGGCGCAGCTGCAATCGCCCTGATGGCCGTTCAGGCCACCGACGCCCAGGCGGGTGGCAAGAGGGGTTTCCACGTTGGCTGGGGCAAGCCCTGGCACGGTCACAGCGCCTTTTTTCACGGCCCGCGCTACCACTGCTTCTGGCGTAAGAAGAAGATTTTCACGCCGGGCGGTTGGTACTGGAAAAAGGTCCGGATCTGCAAACCGAACTACTTCTGGCACCACTAAACCGGAACGTATCCGAACAGTCGAAAGCCGCCCCTCCTATACGGAGCGGGCGGTTTTCTGCTTTTTGGAGTATGAGGTGCGGTGTATTAGACGAAAGTATAACTCTACTGTGGGTTTAACAAATTTGTGATCGCACCATTTAAACACAACCGGCATCGAGCAATGGACTGGGGCGTCCGACACGCAAAGATGGTTGCCGAACGGATGGGTGGAGGACGCCGTAATGCGTATAGATCATATTCTGGTCGTTTCAGACGAACCGGATTTACGTTCGATGGTCGGCGGCTTTCTTGAGCGCAGCGGCTACCGGGTGACATCTGTCGATTGCGGCAAACTCATGCGTCGTGTGGTGACCCGCGAGCCGGTGGACCTCGTTGTCGTTGATATCGAATTGCCAGGTGAATGCGGCATCGCACTTACCCGTTTCCTCCGCGAACACACACAAACGGGCATAGTGGCACTGACGGCTTCTGATGCCTCCGTTGATCGCATCGTGACCCTTGAGGCGGGAGCCGACGACTGTCTGGCGCGTCCGGTAGATTTGCGTGAACTGCTGGCCCGAACCAAGGCAGTAACACGACGTGTGGGTATCGCGCGTGACGCGATCTCGGCTGGTGCCGTTGCCGAACGCGAAACCGTTATGTTTGGCGATTGTGAGCTCGATCTCGCCGCCCACAGGCTCATCGACAGCGACGGCCACGAAATCCCGCTGACCGCCATGGAATATGCCTTGCTGCGCGCCTTTGCCGAACACCCGGGTCAGGTTCTGAACCGGGATGAACTGGCGGACTATGCGCACAATAGGGATTGGTCGCCGCTTGACCGTAGTCTTGATATTCGCATTTCCCGTTTGCGCCGCAAGATCGAGCCGAACCCCGCCCGCCCGCGGGTGATCGAAACTGTACGTGGCGTCGGATACCGGTTCCTGATCGCCGCCTGATCGCCCTCCCTTAAAGCAGGAACAGCAGCACACCGGCAACCGTCACGGTAATGCCTGCTAGCTCGGCGGTATTGAAGCGTTCCTTGAAGTAAAAGTGCGAAATGAGCAGCGTGAAGATGGCCTCCACCTGGCCGACGGAGCGCACATAGGACGCGTTTTCCAGCGCAAACGCCGTGAACCAGCAAATTGAGCCAATGGCGCTGGTGACCCCGATAAAGGTGCACAGTTTCCAGTTTGGAAACATCGCCTTGAGACCTTCCGGCTCGCGCCACAGCAGATACGCTCCGAAAAATACGACCTGTATGGTGATGACAGCGACAACACTGCACGCAGCCCGCATCATCACATCGCCCGTTTCAAGCGACAGGCTCGCCTCACGCACGAACAGATAGGAGAAGGTGAAGCCAAGTGCGGATGCAAGGCCGATAATCGTGGGTTTCCACGCGTCAGCCCCGTCACCCTGAACAGAGAATACCCCGAGACCCGCGCGCGCGATGGTCATCAAGAATACGCCCAGTACGGTAAGGGTCACCGCGATCCAACCGACACCGGTAATGACCTCTGAAAAGAACAGCGAGCCGACGATCGCCGTCATCATAACGTCGGTTTTGGTCAGGGTCGTGCCAACGGCAAAATTGCGAAGCGTGAACATCTGGATGAGGAAAACAGTTGCCGCCACTTGTGAAAAGGCGGCACCGATAGCGGCCAGCAGGAACCGGATATTGAGCTCAGGAAAAGGCTGACCCGTTGTCTCTTTCACAAACCAGAGATAGACGAGCAGCAGAGGCAAGCCAAAAAACGATCGCACATAGGTGGTCACCATCGTGGACAGTTCCGCATTCAGCGACTTTTGGCCTGCGGTCCGGACTGCCTGTAAAAAGGCGCCGAGCATGCTTATCGGTATCCAGATGAGTTCCATGGTGGTTGCTGTGACTGGCGCTGCGGTGAAGTGATCAACAGACCAGTTTAAACGTTTGCTGCGGGGACTGCGTCTGTAACACAGGAACGCTGAAATCCGATAGAACGAAGACGGGTCGATTGGCTCTATGCCGTCAGTACCCCAAACGTGCTATTCGGTGCGGCGATGCGGCAACACAAGTCGAACTCGCGGGGAAATGGGGAAGGAACCAAGAATATGGATGTTGAAAAAGAACAACAGGATCCTCTTTTCAGGCAGGGCCTGGAGATGAGGAAGTCGGTCTTGGGATCAGACTATGTGGACAAATCGATTGCGTCTGCCGACGAATTTACCGAGGACCTTCAACGCTATCTGACCAAATATTGCTGGGGCGATGTGTGGAATCGTCCAGGCCTCGACAAGCGCACCCGGTCCTTCCTGAACCTTTCAATGATTTCCGCACTGAACCGGCCGCACGAGCTCAAGCTCCATATTCGCGGTGCGCTAAACAATGGTTTGACACGCGACGAAATCCGCGAAGTGTTCCTGCAGGTTGCAGTTTATTGTGGTGCTCCCGCTGCAATCGACTCCTTTCGACTGGCCCGCGAAGTTTTTGAGGAAATCGATGGCTGAAGTCCAACAAGTTGGGTTTGTCGGCATCGGCAATATGGGCGCACCAATGGTGCGCAATCTGGCCAAGGCAGAGATCCCCGTCCTGGCTTTTGATCTAAGGCCCGAGGTGTTGGACGTGGTGACCGCTGACAGCAATCTCATCGCGCCGGCTTCGAGTCTGGCGGAGGTGGGTGAGAAGTGCTCGACCGTTATCACCATGCTACCTACGGGAGCGAACGTCCGCGAGGCGGTGCTGGGTGAGGGCGGTATCGCCTCGAAGATGGCGCCAGGCGGCATCATTCTGGATATGAGTTCGTCGGAACCAACAGGCACCGTCGAGCTGGCGAAGGACCTTGAGGCGCGCGGGTTGCATCTGATCGATGCTCCCGTCTCGGGCGGCGTGCCGGGGGCAGTGAATGCCACGCTGGCGTTGATGACAGGTGGAGAGGACGATGTCGTTGCCCGTGTCGAGGGAACACTGGATGCCATGGGGAACATCTATCGGACGGGACCCGTAGGCTCCGGACATGCTGCCAAGGCGCTCAACAACTTTCTCTCTGCCGCGTCCCTGACCGCAACCAGCGAGGCTCTGGTCGTGGCGCAGAAATTCGGTCTCGATGGTGCCAAGATGGCGGATATCTGGAACGCATCCACCGGGCGTTCCAACGCTACGGAGAACAAGCTGCATCAGCATATTCTCAACCAGAAATTCGCCGCCGGATTCACGCTGAAGCTGCTCGACAAGGACGTCAAGATCGCCCGTTCATTGGCTGAGTCTCTTGATGTGCGTGCCGACTATCTTGATCGCGTCAGCGGGCTTCTGGGCGACGCGCTTGAGGAATTGGGTGATGATGCCGATCACACCGCACTCTTCAAGCATATTGAGAAGCTGGCGGGCGAGGGGCGGGGGTCGTGAGCCAAGTATCGGAAACCTATGAGGTTTTTGCGCTCGAATATGGCCGCATGGACCGCGCCAGTCGCGATTTCTATTTGCATTCGCCGGACCCGCATGAGGGGCCGCGCCCGATTGTTTACTACCTCTGGGTGATCCGCAACGAGAAGCGCACGGTTGTCGTGGACCTCGGCTTTGACCGTCGCTCGGGCGATGCACGCGGACGCCTCATGCTGCGTGAACCGATGGAGGCATTGCGGGAAGTTGGCGTGAAGGTGCAGAACGTAAAGACCATCATCATCACTCACATGCATTACGACCATGCCGGCCATGGTCCGGAATTTCCCAACGCGGAATTCGTGCTTCAGGAGAAGGAAATCGCCCACTGCACCGGCAAGCCGATGGGCTACCCTCCGTTGCGGCATTCATTCGATATCGAGCATGTGACCGACATGATCCGCGCCAACTACTCATCGCGTGTCAAATTCGTTGATGGCGACAAAGAGATCCTGCCCGGCATTTCGGTGCACTTGATCGGCGGGCATTCGGGTGGGTTACAGGCGGTTCGCGTGGAAACGGCCAAGGGGCCGCTCGTGCTTGCTTCCGATGCTGCGCATTTTTACGACACGGTGATCGAACAGAACCCCTTCACCATCATCGTCAATCTGCCCGACATGTGTGCCGGATGGGATCGCATTTTTGAGCTTGGCGCCGAACTGGGGATGGTCATCCCTGGCCACGACCCACTCGTCGCTGACTTATATCCCAAGCATCCGGATGATGAGATGAGCGTGGTGCTGTCGGACGGGCC
>DEIT01000209.1:0-13946 GCA_002352635.1 Hyphomicrobiaceae bacterium UBA2767
GATCGGCAAATTCAAGCGTGCATACCGAGTGCGTGACCTGTTCGATCGCGTCGGACTGTCCGTGGGCAAAATCATAGGTGGGATAGATGTGCCAATTGTCTCCAGTTCGCGGATGAGGCTGATGCAGAATTCGGTACAGCACGGGATCGCGCAGATTGATATTGCCTGAGGCCATATCGATCTTCGCGCGCAAGACGCGTTCGCCTTCCTTGAAGGCGCCTGTTCTCATTTTGCGAAACAGGTCCAGATTTTCTTCGCGGCTGCGATCTCGATGCGGACTGTCCTTGCCGGGTTCGGTCAGCGTTCCGCGATATTCTCGCATCTCCTCGGCGGAGAGGTCATCGACATAGGCCTTGTCTTCGCCAATGAGGTGCTCAGCCCACTCATAAAGCTGCTCGAAATAGTCGGAGGCGTAATGGAGATGTTCGCCCCAGTCGAAACCGAGCCAGCGCACGTCCTGCTGAATCGCATCGATGTATTCCTGCTCTTCCTTGGCGGGATTGGTGTCGTCAAAGCGCAGGTTGCAACATCCGCTGAATTCCTGCGCCAGACCAAAGTTCAGACAGATCGACTTCGCGTGGCCTATATGCAGATAGCCATTGGGTTCGGGCGGGAAACGGGTCACAACCGATTTGATCCGGTCATCCCCGAGATCGGCTTTGACAATATCGCGGACAAAATTACTGGGACCTTCGGTTATCCCCTCGTCAATCTCTTTCACCGTCTTGATGCCCTTTGTCTTCGGATCGGCCGGAAATCAACTTGCTGGCCAGCCGGTCAGATATAATTCGAACGCAAAAAAGATAGACAACACAGCAAATCACAAAAGCCCACGGTGGCAGTGCCTCTTTGAGCGGATAGTAGGCCGCCAACAGGGGCAATGCGCCGACAAAAAACAAAATCCATGCGGGGTTGAACTTCATGAAATCTGCTCAACTCCGGCAAACCGCGCGGCCGTGTGCGGAAATTTCGGTTTGGCTGGGGCGCAGGGATTCGAACCCCGATATCTCGGACCAGAACCGAGCGTAATGCCATTATACGACGCCCCAACAGGTGACCGCTTTATACCGGCAGTGCCGCCGTGACTCCAGACCTGTTGGACACAGCCTTAACCTTATGTGATGCGGCAACAGTGTCCTCTAGATCACGACTATGGACGATGGATCTAAATATAACCCTTTTCCCGAAGGGTCGTTACCAAAGTCGAGACCAGTTCATCGGGAGAAAATTTACCGCTTTCCAAGACGATATCGGCACGCTCAGGCGCCTCGTATGTGGAATCGATTCCGGTAAAGTTTTTGATCTCGCCTGCTCGAGCTTTTTTGTAGAGCCCCTTGGGATCACGCTCCTCGCAAATCTCCAGGGGCGTGTCCACGAAGATTTCCAAAAACTCATTGTCGCCAAGAAGTTCGCGCGCCATGCGCCGTTCCGAACGGAAAGGCGAAATGAAGGATACCATGACGATGAGGCCCGCATCGACGAATAACTTCGCTGTCTCGGCAACGCGGCGGATATTCTCCACCCGGTCGACATCTGTAAATCCCAGATCCTTGTTGAGGCCATGGCGGACATTGTCGCCATCAAGCAAATAGGTATGGCGCCCCGAGCCATGGAGCTGTTTTTCCAACAGGCTCGCAACCGTCGATTTACCCGATCCGGACAGACCGGTGAACCAGAGCACGCAGGGCTTCTGCCCCTTGAGTTCCGCCCGGACGCCTTTCCCGACCTCCAGCGATTGCCATTGGATGTTGGTGGCGCGGCGCAACCCGAATTCGATCATGCCAGCGCCGATCGTCGCATTGGTCAGCTGATCGATGAGGACAAAACCACCCATTTCGCGGTCTTGCTTGTAAGGGTCAAATACCAGAGGTCGATTGAGCGACAGGTTGCAAAAACCGAGTTCATTGAGCTCCAGGTTCGTGCCCGCCTGATGCTCCAGACTATCGACGTTGAGCTTGTATTTGAGTGTGGAAATAGAGGCTGTCGCAGTCTGGTTGCCGGTCTTGAGAATGTAGCTCCGCCCCGGCAACATCGGGTTCTGATCCATCCAGATCAGATGCGTGGCGATCTGATCCGACACTTCCGCCTCGGCATCCGTGCCCGACAGCACATCACCACGAGAAACATCGATCTCATCAGCGAGCGTCAGGGTTATGGCGTCACCGGCCTGCGCCTCGTCAAGATCACCGTCATAGGTCACAATGCGTTCGACGGTTGTCCGCTTGCCACCCGGGAGCGCCACAATCTCATCGCCTCTTCTCACCATGCCGCTCTTAACCGTCCCCGCGAATCCATGGAAATCCGAGTTGGGCCTGTTCACCCACTGCACAGGCATCCGGAATGGTTGCTCGGTTCGGTCAGATGCCACATCCACCGTCTCCAGATGGGCCATCAAAGTCGGGCCGTGATACCAGTCCATTTGCTTGCTTGTGTTGAGGATATTGTCGCCTTTGGCGGCTGACACGGGTATCGCCGTAACATCTTCAAAATTGAGCGTTTGGGAGAATTCAGTGAATTCGGCCACGATCGCATCAAACCGATCCCTGGAGTAATCCACCAGGTCCATCTTGTTTACGGCGAGTGCTATCTTTCGGATGCCAAGCAAATTCAGAATGCAGCAATGGCGCCGTGTTTGGGTGATGATACCCTTGCTCGCGTCTACAAGCAGAACCGCAAAATTGCAATTGGATGCCCCCGTTGCCATGTTGCGGGTGTAGCGCTCGTGGCCGGGTGTGTCGGCAACAATGAATTTCCGTTTCGAACGAGCAAAATAGCGGTACGCAACATCGATAGTGATGCCCTGTTCGCGCTCTGCCTGAAGCCCATCCACCAGCCTGGCGAGATCAATCTCGCCCTTTGCGCCGGCCTTCCCGGCACCCGGTTCAAGAGCGGCGATCTGATCTTCACAGACAAGTTGGGAGTCATAGAGCAGCCGACCGATCAGCGTGCTTTTGCCATCACCGACGCTGCCGCAGGTCAGAAACCGAAGCAGGTCCTTACCCGATTCCTGCGCAAGCAACGCTTCGACCTCTCCGCTATCCTGTTCTTTTTCAGGGTGAACCACTGTCAGTTTGGGCATCAGAAATACCCTTCCTGCTTCTTGTGCTCCATGGATTCGGATTGGTCGTGGTCGATGACACGGCCCTGACGTTCAGAAAGCCGAGAAGCCATGAGTTCACCGATAATATCCGGAATGGTAGCTGCTTCAGATTCAATCGCACCCGTTAGCGGGTAGCATCCCAGCGATCGAAAGCGCACCAGTCGACTCTCGGGTGTTTCCCCGTCACGCAGCGGCATACGACCATCGTCAACCACGATTGGGATACCATCACGTTCCACCACAGGACGAAGTGCCGCGAAATAGAGGGGCACGACGGGGATTTCCTCCAGATGGATGTAGCTCCAGATATCAAGCTCGGTCCAGTTTGACAGAGGAAACACACGAATGCTCTCCCCCTTGCGGACGCGCGTGTTGTAGGTGTGCCAAAGTTCGGGACGCTGGTTTTTCGGATCCCACCCATGGGATCCGTCGCGGAAAGAGAATACACGCTCCTTTGCGCGGGACGCCTCTTCGTCTCTTCGGGCACCGCCAAACACCGCGTCGAAACCATGTGCATCAAGCGCCTGTTTCAATGCCTGGGTTTTCATAACGTCAGTGAATAGTGCGCTGCCATGTGTGAATGGGCTGATATTCTCCCGCACGCCCTCTTCATTGACATGAACGATGAGATCCAGCCCCGAACGTTTCGCTGTCTCCTCACGGAACGTGATCATTTCCTTGAATTTCCACGTGGTGTCGACGTGGAGAAGAGGAAAAGGTGGTTTTCCGGGATAGAATGCCTTCATCGCCAAATGAAGCATGACAGCGGAGTCCTTACCCATCGAATAGAGCATGACCGGCTTATTGAACTCGGCGACGACCTCGCGAAGGATATGAATGCTCTCAGCTTCAAGTTGCCGCAGATAGGTGGAAAGAGCATGTGTCATGGAAAAAACGTCCGTGCGCGGGCCAGCAGGTCATCATACGGCGGCAATTGCACCTCTGCAGTCAAAACTCCCGACTGACTTAACGGGTTGTGCGTCCTAGCACAAACCTGGACGGGCAGCGCTTGTCAAATTGGCGCAGCCGGAATGAATACCTATATACGCAGATACATCGCATCGGAAGCGGCATACCACTACCAGGCATTTTTCCTGAAAAAGGCCAAATTCTTGTCCATAGATAGGAGCACCATGCGCGCTTATATCACTGTTTTCTTTATAGGAATTACGCTTGCTGTTCCAGCATCTTCAGCCCCACAGCCTAACCAAATCGGTCACGCTGAGCGCATCAAGGAAAATGTTACAGGCACGATGGAAAGCGCCGCGCGAAAGCTCAAGAAAGGTGACAAAATTCACCAAAATGAGCTGATCGCCACAGCGGACAAGAGCGAGGCGGAACTAATTCTTGAGGATGAAACCAAGCTGGCGGTTGGCCCGAAGTCCGAAATAACACTCGACTCCTTCATCTACGACCCAAACAAGAAGGATGGCGAAGTCGTTATCAATGCCACCAAGGGAGCCTTTCGTTTCGTAACCGGAAAAAGTGCAAAAAGCGCCTACACCATCAAAACGCCGGTTTCAACGATCGGTGTTCGGGGCACGACGTTTGACGGCTTCGTCGACGAAAACGGAGAGATTGCTCTGTTGCTGCTCGATGGCGAGATCGATGTCTGCAATTCGACGCGGACATGCAAACGGCTTAACCGCAAGGGGTATTTCCTTCACATTCGCCGTAACGGCATCATTTCTGACCCCAGAAAGTGGGATGGAACATTTTTCTCCCATGTTGATCTTGGCCTGGCCTTCCCGTTCATTGGACGGCAGTTGCGAATTTCTCCGAAGGTCCGACTGAGGCATGCCGATCTGCTCGGCGGACGGCTGTTGCGCAAACGCGTTGTGCCTCGCGGACGTTCCCTGGGTCGCAAGCTAAGGCGAACCGTTCCGCGCCCACGCATCAGGCGTCCGTTCTAATTCTCTTTGAAAGAGCGTCGTAGCTAGGCCGAGGCGTCGAAGGCAGCCGTCAGTTCCCGCTCATATCCGAATAAAGCGGGCGTTCCGCCTGTGTGCACAAACAGGATTGTCTGGCCTTCTTCGGCTGCCCTGGCGCGTTCGAGAAAACCACACATGGCTTTGGCCGTATAAACCGGATCTGTGATCAAGCCTTCAGACTCCGCAGCCATTCGCATCGCGGAAATCACGTCATCGTTGAGGCGACCATAGCCTGGCGCCAAATACGCGTCCGTCAGGATGATATCCTCTTCATCGACAACCAGGTCCATCTCCAGGAGATCGGCAATTTCCTTGCAGCGCGTTGAAATCCGCTCGAATTGTTGTTTCGCATCACGGCGTACGCAAACGCCGGTAACTCGCGCAGTGTGGCCGAGCGCCTTCAGGCCGAACAGCATCCCGCCATGGGTGTGACCGCTACCCGACGCGAGCACCACCTCATTCAAATCGATGTTCGCCATCGCGCATTGTGCAACAAGTTCGCGCGCGGCATCCACATAGCCCAATGCGCCAAGCGGCGCGTGGCCAGCTGCAAGATGGATGATGTATGGACTCTTTCCTTCCGCTTCCAGGCCTTGTGCGATCTTCGCCAGATTGGCATCTGCGCCCGTCTCGTCCTCGCCATGGGGATAGGCGTGGAGGGTTGCCCCCAGAATTTTGTCGATCAGGACGTTGCCCGAACTGCGGTAAATCGGATCGTTTTTGGGAACACGGTCTTCAAGCTGGATATGGCAATCCATTCCCTTTGTTCGGGCTGCCGCCGCGGCCAGTCTTACAAAGTTTGACTGCACGGCCCCGGTAATGAGGATTGTATCTGCCCCCTCCGCTTCCGCTTCACCAATATAATATTCGAGCTGCCGCACCTTGTTGCCGCCAAAGGCAAGCCCCGTCTGATCGTCTCGCTTTACAAGAAGATGAGCGGGCCCAAGTTGCTGAGCCAAATTCGCCATACTCTCAAGAGGTGTTTCAGATGACATCAGCCGACTGCGTGGCAACTCATCCAACCTGCCGATGGGCGTCTTCCTTATTTCGACCTGAGCGTCCATATCTGAAACCACTTGCCTCCTTGTATCAGGCATCCGCGCCTGGCTGCTCGGCAGGCGGTTTTCTGCCTCTTTTTTTGGATCCATTCTGCGTTTTCACTGAACGGGCAACTTCAGTCTGTTGCCTCTGATAATTCATGAAACTCAATGGTATGACGCACAGATATGCCACCGTCCCAACCACCATGGTGACGTAGGGATAAGTCAGCAGAACCGCGACGAACAAGGCACCGAGGATAAACACGGGCAGCACATACTCCCGTGCGATGCGCTGGCCGAAGAGCTTACCCGAATAGGTTGGCACGAAGCTGACCATCAGAAGCGCTATGCCCAATGTGTAAGCCAGAATCACAGGTGTAAACGACTGCACGCCTGGAATGCCAATTCCATCAAGATAAAGAGGAAACATCACAATGAGTGCGCCCGCCGGTGCGGGCACACCGACAAAATAATCACCCTTCCAGTCCGGCTCGTCAGCGTCCAGGGCGGCATTGAACCGGGCAAGGCGAAGCGCGGCACAAACCGCAAAAACCAGCACCACGATCCAGCCCATGCTGCGCAGGCCATCGAGCGCCCAGGTAAAGACGATGATCGCTGGCGCCACACCAAAATTTACAAAATCTGCAAGAGAATCCAGTTCCGCTCCGAACCGCGACGAAGCCTTGAGCAATCTGGCTACCCGTCCATCGAGCGCATCGAGAACTGCAGCGAGCACAATCGCGGCAATTGCCACGTCAAAGCGGTGTTCGATCGCCATACGAATTGCGGTGAGACCGGCGCACAGTGCCAACAGCGTAAACATGCTCGGAATAAGGATGCGAATAGGAACCTCGCGGCCGCGAAACCCTATGGCGCGGTGCTTGCGCGGTTTTTTCTTCGAGCTTGCTGGGTTCTCAGGCTCGAACGGCGGGAATACGTGATTCATAACTTTGACTGTTCGCGCGGCAATTGCCCGCACTGCCCAACTTCATCCAATATCCATGACCTAGCCGTCTTCGGCGCGCAAATCGGCAAGTACGGTTTCTCCGCCAATTGCAGTCTGACCGACTTTGACCAATGGTTCGCAACCCGGCGGCAGATAAACATCAGTGCGACTGCCAAAACGGATCAGGCCGAAGCGCTCTCCCGCCGATACGGTATCCCCCTCATTCACAAATGTCACGATACGCCGGGCAATCAGTCCGGCAATCTGAATGCAGCCGACCCGGACTCCTTTGTCCGTTTCCAGCGTCAGGCACTGGCGTTCGTTTTCCTCGCTGGCCTTGTCCAGCTCGGCATTCAGAAACTTGCCGGGAACATACTCCAGTTTTCTGATTTTCCCCGCAACCGGCGCGCGATTGATGTGTACATCGAAGACCGACAGGAAGATCGAGATGCGGACGCGCTTCTCGTCATCGAGATCGAGCTCCTTGGGCGGCGTCATACTCTCGATAGCACTGATACGGCCATCGGCTGCTGCCACCACGACATTTGATCGATCCGGCGGGAAACGCTCTGGGTCGCGAAAGAAATAGGCACACCATATCGTCGCCAAAATCCCGAACCAGCCAAGCGGTTCGGAAACCTTGATCAGGATCAGGGTGACGACGGCAAAACCAACCACAAATTTGTAACCATCCCTGTGAATGGGGACGAATATCGACATAATCGTGTCGATCAGCGAACGGTTATCCTGCAAATTCTTCTCCCGAATTCTGTCTTCCACCGTGGCTGCACGCAGTGAATATCAGCTGGCAGGCACAATGGGTTTCACTTCCTCTGCGGCAATTTCCAGTTCTGCCTCATCGCTGAGCACGGTCGCAAGTTTTTCGCGTGCCTCATCGGCCTCTCTCTGACGATGCCACATACCGGCGTAAAGACCACCCTCCTGCAAAAGCTCGGCATGAGTGCCCTGCTCAACGATTTCACCCTTCTCCAGAACGATAATGTTGTCAGCATGCACTACCGTGGAAAGACGGTGCGCAATCACCAGCGTGGTACGGTCGCGTGCAACGCGTTCAAGCGATTCCTGTATCTCTTTCTCCGTATAACTGTCGAGCGCAGATGTCGCCTCATCAAGCATGAGGACAGGCGGGCTTTTCAATATCGTGCGGGCGATCGCGACGCGCTGCTTTTCCCCGCCTGAAAGCTTCAGCCCACGCTCACCCACCATGGTGTCGTATTTCTGCGGAAGGGTCATGATGAAATCATCAATTTGCGCCAGCTTTGCCGCCTCTCGAACCTTCTTCTGAGATGCGGCGGGCGCGCCATACTGTATGTTGTAGTCGATGGTATCGTTGAAGAGCACAGTATCCTGCGGAACCATGCCGATGGACTCACGAAGAGACGCCTGGGTCACGTCGCGAATATCCTGTCCGTCAATGAGCACTTGTCCGCCCGACACATCATAAAACCGGAACAGAATTCGCGAGATGGTTGATTTGCCCGCGCCCGACGGTCCGACGATAGCCACCATTTTTCCTGCGGGAACATCGAAACTCACATGTTTGAGAATTGTGCGGTCGGGATCGTAGGCAAAGGAAACATCCTTGAACTCGATACGACCTTTTGAGACATCCAGTGGCTTGGCATCAGGCGCGTCGACGATTTCGGGCTTCTGATCGAGGAGCGCGAACATGTTCTCCAGATCAACCAGCCCCTGTTTCACCTCGCGATAAACCATGCCCAACAGATTGAGCGGTTGATGCAGTTGAATCAAAAGTGCATTGACCAAGACGAAGTCACCGACGGTCAGCGTTCCCGCCACAACACCGCGCGCAGCCAGATACATGCACGCAGTGAGACCGGTGCTGAAGATCAGCGCCTGACCCGAATTCAGAATGCCGAGGGAATAGAATGTCTTGACTGCGGCGTTCTCATATTTCGCCATGGACACGTCAAAGCGCCGCAACTCAAGGCCTTCGTTGCCGAAATATTTGACTGTCTCATAATTGAGCAGGCTGTCGACCGCCTTGGAATTTGCATCCGTGTCCGCCTCATTCCAGTCGCGGCGAATTTCGATGCGCCATTCGCTGGCTTTGAAGGTGAACCACACATAGATCACCATTGTCGCAAAAACGATGGCAAGGAACTGCCAGCCGAAATAGACCGCCATCAGGACCGCGATTAGCGCGACCTCGATGATGGTCGGGATCGAGTTCAGGATCGTCATGCGGATGATGAGTTCAACCGCCTTGATGCCACGCTCGATAACACGGCTAAGACCGCCGGTGCGGCGCTCCAAATGGAATCGTAGAGACAATTCGTGGAGGTGCTGGAACGTCCGGTTCGCCAGCAGGCGGACCGCGTTCTGCCCGACCCTGGTGAACAGAACGTCGCGGAGCTGTGCAAACGCGATCATCATCACGCGCCCGACCCCGTAAGCGACAATCAGCATCGCCGGTACGGCAGCAAGCGCAACCGGCGATAGGGACACCGCCTCCGCACCGCTTGCACTGTTTGTCAGCCAATCGACCGCATCCTTGTAGGCAAAAGGAACCGCGACAGTGACAATTTTGGCGGCAACAAGCGCAATGAACGCGAGCACAACCCGGAGCTTCAAATCCGGCCTGTCCTTAAGCCAGACGAACGGAAGCAGCTCACGCAGGACGTGAAAGTGACCGGCTCGAGCGTCGAGGATGTCCAGTCTCCTGTTACTGTCGTCTTGTTGGTCCATGACCTTCTGCGCGCGAAAAAACATTCGACAAAAAACAAGGGGCGGAAGTCCGTCACCTCTGCCCCTTGCCTTTAGAAATAGTCTTACCCCGATGATACGGCAAGCTTGACCGGTTTCCAGCGGCACGAACCCGAGTGGAAATCTCACCACACACATTCAAAACCTTGACGCCCTGATGGCTGCGATGCCAGATGCGCCCATGCAAAACACGTTAAAAAACATCTGCGTCTATTGTGGCTCCGGCAACGGCCGCAACCCGGTCTATGCACAAACTGCTCGTGCGCTTGGCGTGGCTTTGGCCGAGGCGAATATCGGCTTGGTCTATGGCGGCGGCAGTATCGGATTGATGGGGGAAATTGCACGCAGTGTAATGAATGCAGGCGGCTATGTGACCGGCATCATCCCCGAGTTCCTGAGCCAGCAAGAGTTGATGCTCAAGGACGTGCAGGAACTGATTGTGACCCACTCCATGCATGAGCGAAAGCAAGTCATGTTCGAAAAATCCGATGCTTTTGTCGCTTTACCAGGCGGCGTCGGAACGCTCGAGGAGTTGGTTGAACAGCTCACCTGGTCGCAATTGGGCCAGCACTCAAAACCTTGCGTTCTGATGGATATCAAGGAATTCTGGGCGCCGTTTCTGTCACTTATCGAACATATGCGTCGTGAAGCCTTCATCCGCCCCGGACTGGAGGTTCATCTCACGGCGGTGAAGAACGTTGAGGATGTCATTCCCGTGGTGCGCAACCTTGTTGCAGCGACGCTGGACTCTGAACGCGATCTGATTTCGCCTGAAAAATTCTGATGGGCTTCGCAGGGCTCTCTAGCGCGCAGGCGGCCGCGGACCGGCTGACAACGGGCGTTTCGTCACTCGCATCTCACGCTGCAGGACATACAAGCCGGCAACGGCAACGGTCAGCGTGCCGACAACGGTCCAAACATCCGGCAGATCGCCGAAGAAAAGATAACCGAACAGGACCGCCCAAATCATGAAAGTGTATTTGAGAGGCGCAACCAGAGCTGCCTCACCATGCCGAAACGCCTCGATCATCATATACTGACCACCTGCCACAAGCAGCGAGCTTGCCGCAAAGAGTCCCATATCCTCCAGCCTGATGGCCGACCAACCGAACGGAAGCGTCAACAGTGAAACAGTGACAACGGTGCAGGTCGTAAAGAACAGCACGGCGATGCTGGTTTCCGTTTGTGAAATGCGCCGCGTAATGAGATCGCGTGTGCTTCCACACAAAGCAGCGCCAAGCGGGAACAGGACGGCCCATTGGATTACGTCGCCGTCCGGCCGGACCATGAAAAGCACACCTGCAAAACCGATCAGGACAGCCAGCCATCGCCGCCAGCCGACTTGCTCACCAAGAGCAAAGGGCGCCATTGCGGTAATAAAAAGAGGGCCTGTAAAGGTGACGGCAATAGCGTCTGCAAGCGATAGGTGAAGAAGCCCGTTTACGAAAAGGTACGAACTGCCGACAACGAAAACTGCCCGCAAGGATTGGCCGCGGATATTCTTGACCTTGAGCCTGTCGAGACCACCGGTGAGGATGGCCAGCAGCACAATCCACGGCAGTGCAAAAAGCCCTCGCAGAAACAACACCTGCCCGACCGGATAAGAGGTGGCCAGCAATTTTACGAGTGCATCATTGAGTGAGACGAGCGCGGTCGCGACCAGCATGCAATTGATCGCACGCGTCGATTGCGTCTCCGCGTCACTTGCCAAAATCTTGATGAACACAGCCCCGGCCTTTCACACGCAGCACGAGTCGCGCGCGTTCGGCAACTGTAGGATCTTGTCTCCCAGAGTGTGAGAAATATTTTCGCTGGCAGACGCTACGGTGCGGGCGCGCCGTCGCGGATCAGCTTGTAATTTATGGAATCGAGAAGCGCCTCGAAAGACGCATCAACGATGTTCGGTGACACGCCCACTGTGAACCAGCGGTTGCCCCCACCGTCGCGGCTTTCGACCAGAACACGGGTCACCGCGTCGGTGCCGCCTGTCAGAATCCGGACCTTGTAGTCAACCAGTTCAAGATCGTCGATGTAGTCCTGGTATTTTCCGAGATCCTTGCGCAGTGCCGTGTCGAGCGCATTGATCGGCCCATTGCCCTCGCCCACGCTCATCATGGTTGAACCGTTCACATGCACCTTAACCGTCGCCTCTGACATGGTGACAAGATCGCCAACCGCATTGTGGCGGCGTTCGACCATGACGCGGAAACTGTCCACTTCGAAAAAACGTGGCACATTGCCAAGCGTGCGCCGGGCCAGAAGCTCAAATGACGCATCCGCACCCTCATAGGCATAGCCCGTTGCTTCGCGCTGCTTAACCTCTTCAAGAAGGAGGCCAAGTTTTGGGTCCTCCTTTTGCGCCTTGATGCCGATGCGCTCAAGCTCGCCCAGTATGTTTGAGCGGCCACCCTGATCAGAAACGAATAACCGGCGCTCGTTACCGACAAGTTCAGGGGCAACGTGCTCGTAGGTCTCGGGCTCTTTCATGATGGCCGAGGCATGGATACCCGCCTTGGTCGCGAAAGCCGCTTCGCCCACATAAGGCGCCTGGCGATCAGGAGCGCGGTTGAGTATTTCATCAAGCAGGCGTGATGCATGCGTCAGCATGCGCAGCTGATGTGGGCCAACGCCGGTGTCGTAACGGTCTGCGAATTCCGATTTCAGCATGAGTGTGGGGATGATCGATGTGAGGTTGGCATTGCCGCAACGCTCCCCAAGACCGTTAAGCGCGCCCTGGATTTGCCGCACGCCGGCACGAACTGCGGCGAGCGTATTTGCAACGGCATTTTCGGTATCATTGTGCGTATGGATGCCAAGGTGATCGCCGGGAACCACTTTCACGACTTCGCTGATAATTTCTTCCATCTCGCTTGGCAGCGTACCGCCGTTGGTGTCGCACAGCACCACCCAACGCGCGCCCTGATCGAAGGCCGCCTTCGCGCATGCGAGCGCATAGTCCTTGTCCGCCTTGAAGCCATCGAAGAAGTGTTCGCAATCGAGCATCGCCTCGCGGCCCGCATCCGCGATCGCCTTGACCGATTCTGAAATTGCGGAGAGGTTTTCCTCGTTGGTGATGCCAAGCGCCACCCGCACGTGATAGTCCCAGGTCTTGGCCACCAGGCAAATCGCATCGCACTCCGCTTGGAGCAAATCCTGAAAGCCAGGATCATTTGAAATGCTGCGCCCTGACCGCTTGGTCATGCCAAAAGCAGTCAACCGCGCGTTTTTGAAATTTCGGCTTTCGCCGAACAGAGCCGTATCGACCGGATTGGCACCGGGATACCCCCCTTCCACATAGTCAATTCCGAGAGCATCGAGCGTCTCGGCAATAAGCAATTTGTCCTCCAGCGAAAAGTCGATGCCGATGGTCTGCGCGCCGTCACGCAGCGTCGTGTCGAACAGGTAGAGACGTTCTCGTTTGCCCATGACGTGCCCCTAGATTACGCCTGCAAGGTGGAACGCCAGCGCAATGGCCAAGATCAGCACGACAAACTTGATGGCCACATATCCCTTCCAATGACTTGGAAAAGGCAGGTCCTTTTTGTTGATCAGATCTTTCATCGTGCGATTTCCCATGTGGTCCCTTCGGGCCCGTCCTTGAGAGCAATGCCCATGCCTGCAAGTTCATCACGAATGCGGTCAGCTTCGGTAAAATCTTTTGACTGTCGCGCCTGAAGACGCGCTGCGATCAGACCCTCCACATGCTCTTCATCGATCTCAACCGATGCGGGCTTCCAGCCGCTCCATTCCTGAGTGCTCTGGCCGAGCAGCCCCATGAATTGCGCACTTGCCTTCAGACATGCCGCGGCGCCCTTTTGTCCGTTTGCTGCCTCTCTCCGGAGTTCATGCATGGCGGCTAGAGCCTTTGGTGTGTTGAGATCATCCCCAAGTGCTTGAAGCACGTCAGCGCACAAAGCGCATCCCGGCTCTGCATCTTCGGTTAACTGATACCAGTGATCGAGCGTGCGCTTGGCTTCCCGCACACCTGCCTCTGTCCAGTTGAATGGCTGACGGTAATGGGTGGTGAGCATGGCCAGACGGATTGCTTCACCCGGCCACTCTTTCAACAGATCATGGATGGTGATGAAGTTGCCGAGCGATTTCGACATCTTCTGTCCTTCCACCTGCAGATAGCCATTGTGCATCCACACCTGCGCCATCATGGGCGTATCGAAGCAGCA
>DEIT01000209.1:14034-19260 GCA_002352635.1 Hyphomicrobiaceae bacterium UBA2767
CCTGGCCGTCCGGGCATTTCAATTCCGCACGGGCTCTCCCATGCAGGCTCCCCTTCTTTCGACGGCTTCCATAGGACAAAGTCCATTGGATCTTTCTTGTATGGGGCGACTTCAACGCGTGCGCCCGCTTCCATCTCATCTGTGGAGCGTTTCGACAGCTTCCCGTAGTCGGGCATGGAGGGCACGTCGAAGAGCACATGACCCTCTGCCGCATAAGCGTGACCATTCTCAACCAGTCGTTCAATCAGCACTTTCATCTGGTCGATGTGATCAGTTGCACGCGGTTCGATGCTCGGCGGCAAAACGCCGAGTGCCGCGATATCATCGTGAAATTGCTTGGTCGTGCGCGCCGTGATCTCGTTGATGGCGACACCCTCTTCCGCCGCCCGCGCATTGATCTTGTCGTCCACGTCCGTGATGTTGCGCGCGTAGGTGACGTGATCGGCCCCATAGACGTGACGCAACAAGCGGTAGAGGACGTCGAAAACGATTACAGGGCGGGCGTTGCCGATATGGGCATAGTCGTACACGGTCGGCCCGCACACATACATGCGCACATTTGCGGGATCCAGCGGTGTGAATGCCTCTTTCCCGGCGGACAGCGTGTTATAGAGTTTGAGTTCCAACAATCCGTCTCCGGCTGGCGGGGCGTTCAGAACTGCGATTTACGAAAAATACGGGAGAACGGCCGCGCCAGCTTTTTGCTAGGCGCAAATAATAATGCTGCAAATGATAGCAACAGGTATACGCGTGGGCTCCGTCATGGTGACGACAATGATGAAGAAGGATCAGCAGGTCAAGGAGTTTGCCATTTTCCTGGATCAGCTGCCTCAGACAAACGCCACCTCAATGCGGCCAACGCTTCCATAATCCGCTACTGCCCTCTGGCCCGGCTCAATAGTGTGAAACCCAGTGCACGTGCCGGTCGAAACGACCTCGCCGGCATTCAGTCCGAGCCCACGATCCGACAGCGTGTTCACCAGCCAGTCGAGCACATTGAATGGATGTCCCAGCACGTTGCCACCCGTGCCTTCGGCAATTTGCGTTCCATCCAAGGTCAATCTGACCTGATGCGCTGCAAGATCGAGCGTACGCCACGCTTCAAAAGGTTCACCCAGAACAAAACCCCCGTTGAGCCCGCAATCTGCCGCCGCCAGCGCAACGCGGTCCTGCAACAGCGTATCAAATCGTGGCGAGATCAACTCAAAGGCCGGAATCAGTACGCCAACCGCATCAAGAATTTCTTCCCGATTGTATTTTTCCTGACGTGGCGGCAAGGTTTTCGCAAACCGGAATGCAAATTCACATTCAATGCAGCAATGCCCGAAGTCTGCCGCCTTGGGGCGCGCCGGCGATGAATAGGTATCCGCTTCATAGAACGGTCCATAAAACGGCTCTTCAACACCGTATACGTCCTGGACCTTCGGCGCGGTTGCGCCAACCTTCCACCCCTTTAGAGGCTGCTTCCAGGACGCCATAAACAGGTCCTGTATTTCATAGCCTTCTTGCATAGTTAGTGGTGTGAGCTCGCCCAAGCCATCAAGTAGCTTGCCCTCGCTGCGTGCGGTGTGTATTTGCGCCGCGGCATCTTCCAACTGACCAGGTGTCATCGCCCCTCCAAACATGAATGCGCAACATATCTCTCGTCACTGTCGGAGATGCAAGATGTGACCGGACGCGTGTTTTGCCAAAGATCGTCAGATAAAGTGATCAAAAGCCTTCTTGAACCGCGCCCGATACCGACGTATTGGTGCCGCATTGACCCCATAATCAGATGAGTCTCTAATTGGCGAAAGTCATGAGCGGCGAGATGTTTTTGCAATTGAAGCGCACAATTAGGAACCTGCGGATGGTGCTGATCCGCAACCGCGGCAGCGCTTTGGCGGCGCTTTCCGGCAGCCTCGCGGTATTCGGCGTCGCCGGGATATGGTCTCTTGCGGTCGCACAGCAACCCTACCCGGCGCCCTACCCACAGCCTCAGCAGCGATATCAGACGCCACCGCCTAATTACCAGCAGGCCTACCCACAGCCGCAGCAGCAGCAGCCCGGTTATCAAGGTGGCGGTCAGCAGTCTCAACGGGAGTTGCGTTGCGCTCAGCTCGAACACCAGCTCGCAAACGCCTGGGTCCGCCGCCAGCAAGGCCGGAACAGCGGACCCGCGCTTCAAAGGGAAATCCGAAAATACGACCGCATCTACCAGACATCCCAGGCCAAGGCCGAACGGCAAGGCTGTTACCGCAGTAACTTTATTTTCGGCAGATCGCTCGTACGCACGCCGCGTTGCGTGCAGCTTCATCGTCAGGTCGAGGATGCAAGGCGGCAGCTGGAACATCTGAACACACAGCGTCAGGCCCAACGGGGCGGCCGCAACAGGCGCCAGGCAGACATGGCCGAAGCCTTGGCCCGTGCGGGCTGTAGCCCCCGGGGTCAACAGCAAGCCAGACGTGGCGGTGGTGGCGGACTGTTCCGCTGGTTCGAAGAATGGGAGTCCACACCGCGACGCGGACTTGAGACATCACGCATTGAACAGTTTGCAACCTATCGTACGTTGTGTGTGCGTTCCTGTGACGGCTATTACTTCCCTGTCAGCTTCTCCACATTGCCAAGCAACTTTTCGCGCGACACGCAGCAATGCCAGTCGCAGTGCGCTGCACCGGCTGAATTGTTCGTTTACCGCAACCCCGGCGAGGAAGCCGAGCAGATGGTTTCGGCGGACGGCAGCCGAGCGTACAACGAGCTCCCAAATGCGTGGCGCTTCCGCAAAAAATATGTGAAGGGCTGCTCCTGCAAAACGGCCGAGTATGATCCGAACGAGATTGCGTCTTCGAACGAAAAGGCCTCAGCCGATGGAGCCGGGCCGCAGGACGCTCAAGGTCCGGGTGGCGGCGCGCAATTTGCCGACGACAAGAATAAACCCAAACAGACCCAGTAATTTTTCGAACTGTGCTGCCGCCTAAATGGTTTCGCGGAACTTGTTGGTTATGGGATAGCGCCTGTCGCGGCCGAAATTCTTCTGCGTGATCTTAACGCCGGGTGCTGATTGCCGCCGCTTGTATTCCGCCAGGTAGAGCATTCTTGCCACGTCTGAGACAGTCTTCCTGTCATGGCCACGTGCCGCAATCTCGGCAAGAGGCATCTCCTTCTCCACCAGACATTCAAGGATGTCATCAAGCACGTCATAGGGTGGAAGGGAGTCCTGGTCTGTCTGCCCGGGCTTCAATTCCGCTGTAGGCGCCTTGGTGATGATATTCTCTGGAATGACCATGCCCGTTGGGCCAAGCCCTCCCCGCGGCGTATTGGAGTTGCGCCAGCGCGCGAGAGAATAGAGCTGGGACTTGTACAAGTCCTTGATCGGATTGAAGCCGCCATTCATGTCGCCATAGAGGGTCGCGTAACCCACCGACATTTCGGATTTGTTGCCGGTGGTGACCAGCATCGAACCGAGCTTGTTTGATATGGCCATCAGGACCGTTCCACGCGTTCGCGATTGAATGTTTTCCTCAGCCGTTCCCGGCGGAAGGCTGTCGAAAAGCGGCTGAAGGCTCTCCTCAAATCCATCTACAGGCTTGTGAATAGGAACGATGTCATAGCGAACTCCGAGCGCCTTGGCGCAAGCCGCAGCATCACTAAGGCTTTCATTGCTCGTGTAGGTGTAAGGCAGCATGACGCAATGAACCTTTTCTGGCCCAAGCGCGTCGACGGCGAGAGCCGCACAGAAGGCGGAATCAATACCGCCGGAAAGTCCAAGAACAACTCCAGGAAAGCCATTCTTGTTCACATAATCCCTGAGGCCGGAAACACACGCCGCATAGTTCGCCTCATCTCCTTCTTCAACAGTCGCCAGATCACCCCGATCACAGCGCCACGCCCCATCCACGCGGTTCCACTCAGATAGTACAATCTGTTCCTGCCAGGCCGGCAATTGCACGGCGAGCGTGCTGTCATTATTCAGTATGAAGGACGCACCATCGAAAACGAGCTCGTCCTGCCCTCCAACCTGGTTCACATAGACAAGAGGAACACCGTTTTCCGCGACGCGCGCGGCTGCGACATTCATGCGGACATCCATTTTGCCGGAGTCATATGGAGATCCGTTGGCGACGACGAGCATTTCCGCACCGGTCTCAATCAGGCACTCGCAGACGTCCTCACGCCAGGTGTCTTCACAGACCGGAACCCCGATCCGCACACCCCGAAAATTGACGGGACCCGGCATCGGTCCCGCTGCAAATATCCGTTTCTCGTCAAATACATCGTAGTTGGGCAGATCTGTCTTGAAACGAACCGCTGCAACTTCGCCTCCGTCGAGCAATGCAACGCTATTGTAAACCTCGCCCGCCTCTTCCCAAGGCGTCCCGATGAGAATGGCCGGGCCGCCATCAGCAGTTTCTTTTGCCAATGCCTCGACCGCCAAACGGGCAGCGGATCGAAATGCGGGTTTAAGGATCAGATCTTCAGGTGGGTAACCGCAAATGAAAAGTTCAGTGAAAACGACGAGATCGGCTTTTTGGTCGGCCGCCGTGCTGCGCGCGACGCGCGCGCGTTCAGCGTTCCCGGCAATGTCACCCACGATCGGGTTCAGTTGCGCGAGAGTAATGCGAATCTTATCCGAGATGTCTTGCGGCATGGGACGAGACTACCGGCGCGCGGGAACTGCTCGCAAGAGCCGCCGGCGCATAACAGGAATACGGCAAATTGCGCTTCTCATCCGCCCGATGCTGATTTTCGAGCGGTTGAAGGTTCGGCTCGGTCCCGTTTCAGGCGGTCGGCAATCAGGAAAGCAAGCTCCAGCGCCTGATCCGCATTGAGACGGGGATCGCAATAGGTGTGGTAACGGTCTGACAGATCCGTCTCCGTAACCTCACGCGCACCACCGATGCACTCGGTTACGTTTTTACCCGTCATCTCCAGATGCACGCCGCCAGGATGGGTCCCTTCGGCGCGATGAATGTCGAAGAAGGCCTCGACCTCCTGCAGAATGAGATCGAAGGGACGCGTCTTGTATCCATTCGCCGCCTTGATGGTATTGCCGTGCATCGGATCGCAGGACCACACCACATTTTTGCCTTCGCGCTCGACTGCACGGATGAGTACGGGCAAATGATCGGCGGACTTGTCGGCACCGAACCTGCATATCAGGGTAATACGCCCCTCTTCGTTCTCAGGATTGAGAATATCAATGACGCGGATCATCTCGTCGGGATCAAGTGACGGCCCGCACTTCAT
>DEIT01000209.1:19378-39217 GCA_002352635.1 Hyphomicrobiaceae bacterium UBA2767
TGCTCGTAACCAAGCAGAAGCGCCTCATGGCTGGTGAACACATCCGTCGAACTCAGTTGCGGCGTGTTTTCAGGCGTCAATCCGCAGGCACGCATGAAGTTGAGGCACTCGGAAATCCGGTCTGCAATCTCCTCATAGTGCTTCTCCGCCGGACCATCCTTGAGGAAGCCCAGGTTCCACTGGTGCACGTGATTGAGATTGGCATAACCGCCTTGTGCCAACGCACGTAGCAGATTGAGCGTCGCCGCCGACTGACGATACCCTTTCAGGAGCCGCTGGGGGTCTGGAATGCGCGAGCTTTCGGTAAACTCAATATCGTTGATAATATCGCCACGATAGCTCGGAAGCTCTATGTCACCCTGCTTTTCCATTGGTGAAGAACGCGGCTTGGCAAACTGGCCGGCAATCCGCCCGAGCTTCACCACAGGACAACCGCCTGCAAACGTCAGAACGACTGCCATTTGCAGGAAGACGCGGAAAAAATCACGGATATTGTCAGCTTCGTGCTCGGCAAAGCTTTCCGCACAATCACCACCCTGGAGAAGGAAGGCCTCACCACGCGATACACTCGCGAGCTGACGCTTAAGCTCACGTGCCTCACCTGCAAATACCAACGGCGGAAAGGTCCCGAGCTGCTTCTCAATGGCTTCGAGAGCCGCCAAATCGGGATAGTCGGGGACCTGAACGATCGGCTTTGAACGCCAGGTTTCTGGGGACCAGGATGCAGACATGACTCATAAGACTCCAATAACTCGTGGATTTGCGAGGGGCAGTTTCTGAAGGCACCTTGAAGTAGGTCAATGTGCGACCCCAATGAACCCCGCAAACCAGCTTTGTTCGCTATATAGGCCATCGGTAACACTGTGACCAGTACGTGCACTTAACCACTCGCTATCAGGAACATATCGCTCATGCCCGTAACGCCCTTTCTTGAACACTCTCACGACCCGCAGGAGATTGCCCGACGGCTGCGGGAGGGACCCAGGATCAGCTATCTGCGTGACTGGGTTTACGGTGGTATTGACGGAACGGTCACCACGTTTGCCATAGTGGCTGCTGCCGTCGGTGCCGATCTGTCAAACCGGTACCTGCTCATTCTCGGAATGGCGAACCTTCTGGCGGATGGATTTTCCATGGCGGCCGCCAACTATTCCGGAACAAAAGCCGAAATCGAGGAATACAGTCTCGTCCGCCATATGGAGGAGCGCCACATCGAAGCGGCTCCTGACGGAGAGAGAGAAGAAATCCGGCAGATCTTTTCTTCCAAGGGGTTCAAGGGCAAGACGCTGGAGGCAGCCGTCGAGGTTATCACAGCGGAAAAAGAGCGGTGGATCGATACCATGATGACTGAAGAGCACGGATTGCCGCCGATCACGCGTTCTCCCTCAAGAGCGGGCCTCATGACTTTTCTTGCTTTTGTTGCCTGCGGCTTCCTGCCTGTAGCACCGTTTGCTTTCGGGATCCCAGCGACCATTCTCACCTCTGTTATGATGGCGGCGTTCACCTTTTTCCTGATCGGTTCCTTGCGAAGCCGCTGGTCTCCGGTACATTGGCTACGTGCTGGAACAGAGACGCTCCTGATCGGGCTTGCTTCTGCGGGCGTCGCCTATCTTGTCGGTGATTTTCTCAAGCAAATTGTGTGACGCGATTGTCCGCACCAAGGTGACGCCAATGACGCTCAAAGATCCAAGCTTCACGCTCGGCGTCGAAGAAGAATATCTCCTTGTTGATCTCGAAACGCGCGACCTTGTCAGTGAGCTGCCGGACGGGTTGATGAAAAAGTGCGAGGCCGCCCTTGTTGAAGGCCAGGTCAGCCCCGAATTCATGCAGTCGCAAATAGAAATCGGAACGGATGTCTGCAAATCGGTTGCCGAAGCACGCGAGGAGTTACGTCACCTGCGCAAGACTGTGGCCGAAGTCGTGGCGGAGTTTGGTGTCGCGCCCATGGCGGCTTCAACGCATCCATTTGCAAAATGGTCGACCCAGCACCATACCGACAAGGAACGCTACCACACCATCGCGAAGGACTTGCAGGTTGTCGCCCGGCGAATGATCATTTGCGGGATGCACGTCCACATCGGGATCGACGACGACGAACTGCGCATCGATATCCTGAACCAGGCTGCCTATTTCCTGCCGCACCTGTTGTCCCTTTCGACATCTTCTCCCTTCTGGCAAGGCGAGCAGACCGGCCTCAAATCCTATCGCCTGTCGGTTTTTGATGAACTGCCGCGCACTGGCCTGCCGCCGCAGTTTGTGAGTTTCAGTGAATACGAGCGTACCGTCGCATCACTTGTGAAAGCCGGGGTCATCGAGGATGGCACCAAGATCTGGTGGGATCTGCGTCCGAGTGCACGTTTCCCGACGCTCGAAATGCGGGTGACGGATGTCTGCCCGCTGCTTGATGACACGATCTGTATCGCCGCACTGTTTCAGTGCATTTGCAGGTTTCTCTATCGCCTAAGACGCACCAACCAGCGCTGGCGGTACTATCCGCCGTTCCTCGTCAACGAAAACCGCTGGAGGGCCCAACGCTACGGCACGACAGAGGGCCTGGTCGATTTTGGCCGCGGGGAGCTCATTCCGAGCGCAGATCTGATGGCCGAGTTGCTTGAGTTGATTGCTGAAGATGCCGAGGCGCTCGGCTGCGTGGCGGAAACTGATCATGCCAAGACCATCATCAAGCGCGGCACCAGTGCCGAGCGTCAAGTGGCCTGTTTTGAGGAGGCGAAAGCCAGAGGCATGAGTGAAGAGGATGCCTTCAAAGCGGTCGTCGATCTACTGCTCAAAGAGACACTCGCAGCAAACTAGAGCTGGATGTTCATCCCGCCGTCGACCGTCAGACCTTCTCCGGTAATGAAGGACGCCTCATCACTTGCAAGAAACAGGGCCGCCTTGGCGATGTCTTCAGGTGCAGCAAACCGCTTCAGAGGTGTGCGGTTAACAAGGCCCTGGCGCACGGCTTCATTTCGCAGGATACGTTCTGTCATTGCCGTCGCCGCGTACCCCGGACAGATATAATTCACCCGCACATTGAACGCCGCATACTCAACGGCAATGCTGCGCGAAAGCCCCGCGATTGCAGCCTTTGTGGTGGAATAGGCGGAAAGCTGGCGAACGTGCACACCTTCCATGATCGATGAAATATTGATGATGGACGCACCATCTGCCGCCGTGAGCAGCTTCAGGCCATCGCGTGACAAACGCATTGCAGCCGTCAGATTGATATCCAGAATCTCGTGCCACTGTTCGTCCGTGATGTGCCGGAAGTCTTCGCGTTGGGTAATGCCTGCATTGTTAACGAGGACATCAAGCCGCCCATGCGCCTGCTCTATTGTGGATAGTGCTGCAGCAATATCTTTAACCTCGCAAACGTCGAGATGGAGAGGCGTGGCCGAGCCGCCCGCTTCTTTGATTAGATCGACCGTTTCCTGATTGCTGTCATCGTCGCGGTCACTGGCAAAAACATGGGCACCCTGACGCCCGAATTCCAAGCAAATCGCCCGGCCAAATCCACTCCCGGCACCCGTTACCAGCGCAATCTTTTTCTCAAGCCGCCCCATATGATCCGTACCCATACTTTTTTCTTGTTATCGTCTCTTGAGCCGTCAGGCGCAACTATTCGGCGGCCGGATGCCATTTCTCTTTCATTGTGACCAGTTCTTCTGCGGCACTCGGATGCAGCGCCATGGTGGCATCGAAGTCGGCCTTGGTTGCGCCCATATGCATGGCAATCGCCACCGACTGAGCGATCTCTCCGGCATCGGCACCAAGGATGTGGCACCCGATGACGCGCTCACTTTCGGCGTCCACGATGAGCTTGATGATCATCTGCTCATCGCGGCCTGAAAGGGTGTGTTTCAGCGGGCGGAACTGGCTCTTGTAAATATCGATTTCATGAAACGCTTTGCGCGCTTCTGTTTCTGTCATTCCGACGGTCCCTAGTTCAGGGTCCGTAAATACGGCTGTCGGGATACAGGAATAGTCGACCTTTGTCGGGTTGTCATTGAACACCGTCTCGGCGAATGCGGCACCTTCGCGGATGGCCACAGGTGTGAGCTGCACCTCAAATGTGACGTCCCCGACTGCATAGATGTTCTCTACTGATGTACGGCCCGTCTCATCAACAACAACCTGGCCCCGGGAACCTGTCTTGACACCAGCTTCTTCAAGACCAAGACCGCTTGTATTCGGCACACGTCCGGTGGCGTACATCACCGCTCCGGCGTCGACTTTCTCGCCTGAAGAAAGGACCACAGTGTAGGAGCCATCTTTGGCCACGACTTCCGCTACGTCGGTGTTCAGTGTGATATCGATGCCCCGTTCGCGCATGGCGTCGGCAAGTCCGTCGCGCAAATCATCATCAAAGCCGCGCAAAACTTGCTCGCCTCGATAGATGACGTGAACATCGACACCGAGACCATTGAAAATACAGGCGAATTCAAGCGCGATATAGCCCGCGCCAACAATGACGATTCTTTCCGGAAGCGCGTCCAGATGAAAGACCTCATTGGATGTGATGGTGTGTTCCGCGCCGGGTATATCAGGGACGAATGGCCGCCCGCCCGTTGCGATCAGTATATTTTTTGAAGTTACTGTCTTGCCTGATTCAGTCAGCCTGATTGTGTGCGCATCGATCAGTTCAGCGCGCTCATGCAACGTTTCCACACCGGCAGTCTTGAGATTGCGCGCATAGATGCCTTCAAGGCGTTCGATCTCCTTGTCCTTGTTGGCGACCAGTGTCGGCCAGTCGAATTTCAGGCCATCGACACTCCACCCAAAGCCAGCGGCATCCTCGATGTCGCCACTGACGTGCGACGCATAAACGAACAGCTTTTTCGGAATACAACCGCGCACGACGCAGGTTCCGCCATAACGGTATTCTTCAGCTATGGCGACTTTGGCTCCATGGTTCGCACTCATGCGAGCCGCGCGCACGCCGCCGGACCCTCCGCCGATAACGAAGAGATCGTAGTCGAAGGAATTCGTCATGTTGCCTCACCGAGAACTTCAACACCATCCGCTCCGGCAATGACGGCTGAATTCGCCAACCCGATAAACAGGCCATGCTCAACGACGCCGGGAATGATTGAAAGCACTAGCGCAAGTTGCTCAGGGTCGTTGATCGTTCCGAACGCACAATCAGCAATGTAGTTGCCGCCGTCGGTGACAAACGGGTTTGCCTGTGTGCCCCTCACTCCAACATCTCCTTCGCAGCCAAAGTCTCGTGCGACGGTGCGCACCTTATCCAGTGTCGCCTGCCAACCGAATGCGGCAATTTCGATCGGCAGCGGAAATGCACCGAGTTTCGCAACCAGCTTGCTGTCATCAGCAATAACGACCATCCGCTCCGAAGCGGCGGCCACGATCTTTTCGCGCAGCAGCGCACCACCGCCGCCCTTTATGAGCCGCAAGGCGTCATCCAGCTCGTCAGCACCGTCAACCGTAAGATCGAGTTCGGGCTGCTCTCCCAGAGTCGCAAGTGGAATGCCCAAGGCTTGCGCCTGTTTGTGCGTGGCTTCCGATGTCGGCACGCAAATGACGTCAAGCCCATCGGCAACTTTTGCACCCAGAACATCGACAAACTTCGCAGCCGTCGATCCTGTACCCAGCCCGAGGCGCATGCCCGGCTTCACATATGCGAGCGCGCGTTCAGCGGCTCGCTGCTTGAGCGTGTCGCTGTCCATTTTTCCCTATGCCTTTTGCGCTAACCGTCAAGGCCACCCATGAAGGTGTACTTGATCTCCAGAAAATCCTCGACGCCGTGATGCGAACCCTCGCGGCCAAGACCTGATTCCTTGAAGCCGCCAAATGGCGCCATCTCAGTAGAAATCACCCCTTCATTGACACCCACAAGACCGAATTCAAGCTGTTCGGATACACGCCAGCAGCGGCCGATGTCACGGGAGAAGAAATAGGCGGCGAGACCAAATGGTGTCGAGTTGGCAACCTCAATGGCCTCTTCTTCCGTCTTGAAGCGGTAGAGCGCCGCAACCGGACCGAACACCTCTTCCTTGTTTATGAGCATCTTTGTCGATGCCTCGGTCAGAACCGTCGGCTCATAGAAGGTGCCGCCGAGCTCGTGACGTCTCCCGCCCGTAACAACAGTCGCACCGTGACCCACTGCATCCTTCACATGGCTCTCTACCTTCGCGAGCGCCTGCTCATTGATCAATGGCCCCATGTTGACGCCGACCTCTGTGCCCTGACCGACTTTCATCTTCATGACATGACTGGCGAGCTTTTCCGCATATGCATCATAGATGCCGTCCTGAACGAGAATCCGGTTGGCGCTGACACACACCTGCCCGGTGTTGCGAAACTTGCAGGCGATTGTGCTCTGGATCGCCTTCTCGAGATCGGCATCGTCGAAAACGATGAACGGCGCGTTCCCGCCAAGCTCCAGGGCAACATGCTTCACCGTGCTCGCACTTTGCTCCATCAGCAATTTGCCGACGGCAGTCGAGCCGGTGAAGCCGATGGCGCGCACGAGCGGATTGGAGGTGAGCTCCTTGCCGATTGTCGGTGCGTCACCGGTAACGATGTTGAGCACACCTTTGGGAATACCGGCACGGTCGGCCAGTTCCGCCAATGCCAGCGCGGAAAGCGGCGTATCCGGTGCGGGCTTGCAGACGACCGTACAGCCGACGGCAATTGCCGGCGCGACTTTTCGCGTGATCATGGCCATCGGGAAGTTCCAGGGCGTGATGGCGCCAACGACACCGACTGGTTCTTTTGAAACAATGATACGCCCATCATGGCGATGGGTCGGAATGGTCTCGCCGTAAATCCGTTTGGCTTCTTCGGCATAGAGTTCGATGAACCCCGCGCCATAACCGATCTCACCCTTCGCTTCAGCAAGCGGCTTGCCCTGCTCCGTCGTCATCAGCAGGGCGAGGTCATCGGTGGCTTCGATAATCAGATTGAACCAGCGCCGCATGATCGTTGCGCGCTCCTTGGCGAGAAGTCCGCGCCAGGGACGGAAGGCCGTGTTGGCGGCCTCTATTGCGCGGCGTGTCTCGTCCGTGCCGAGATCGGGCACTTGGGTAATTTCATCGCCCGTGGCCGGGTTCAGGACCGGCGTCTGCGGCTTGCCTGTCCATTCGCCATCAATGTAACACTGATTTTTCAGAAGGCCCGTATCATTCAACTTCATCGTCTGCTCCTCCGCTGGACCTATTGAAGTCGGTCCTACGCAACATTGAACCTAGGGATACTGCCGCGAGCCATGGAAATGCAACCAGACAATATCAAAAGTGTGCAATTGGATGGCGCTACGCTCATCTTCGATCTCGACGGAACTCTGGTGGATACTGCCCCCGACCTCTTCGCAACGCTCAATCACATTCTCGATCAGGAGGCCTTGCCTGCCGCGGCGGACGACATGATCCGTCCTCATATCAGCTTTGGCGCGCGGCGGATGATCGAAGAGGGGATCGCGCTTGCCGGGGTGAGGCGGAGTGACGATGAACTTGACCAGTTGCTGGCACGCTTTCTAGACCACTATGCCGCAAACATCGCGGTGAAAAGTGCGCCCTACCCCACCGTGGTGGAAGTGCTTGTTGCAGCAGCACAGGGCGGCGCAAAGCTCGGCGTCTGCACCAACAAACGCGAGAGGCTGGCACGCCAGTTGCTCGGCGAACTCGAGCTGCACAGTCATTTCGAGGCAATCCTTGGCTATGACACGCTGGATGTGCGCAAACCCCACCCCCGCCACCTGACCGAAACCATTCGGCGCGCCGGGGGTAACCCGGAAAAAGCCATCATGGTTGGCGACAGTCCCACGGATGTTGCAACTGCCAAAGCCGCTGGAATTCCGGTCATCGCGGTATCGTTCGGCTATTCGGAAGTCCCGCCCCGCGAATTGGGGGCCGATATCGTTATTGACGACTATGCGGACTTTTTGGATGCAGCCTTACAACTGCTCCCGCGTTAGCTGATCTCCAGAATGGCCTCTCACAGCAATGTGCGGTGAGCTTGAAGCATGCCTCCACTATGCTGACACAACGTCTTGGGAGGAATACAAAATGCGCCGTCACACTTCAGCAATCGCGATCGAGTTCGCCCGCCTGTTAGTCCTGATATTCGCTATCACAGTGTTCCAATCAGGTCAGGCCGGCGCGGCGGCGGAAGATCCCACCCAGAAGCGGGCGGTACTCGCCGCTAACGCCGCCTTCTACCAGGCGTTCAGTGACAAAGACCTCGACGCGATGGATGCGATATGGGCCAAGAAAGCCAAGGTGTCCGTGATCCACCCCGGCTGGAACACGCTTGTCGGACGGGATGAAGTGATGGCGTCCTGGCATCGCATTATCAGTTCAGGCGGCGCCCCAAAAATCGAGTCCGTACAGCCGATCGTCCTGCTTCGCAATCAAAGCGCTGTCGTGCTGTGTTACGAAAAGGCCGATAACTCCTACCTGACGGCAACGAATGTATTTGTCCTGGAAGACGGTACGTGGCGGATGATCCACCATCATGCAGGACCCGCTCCCTCCGCCGGGGCGTTGTTCAAGGGCAAACCGATCTAGCCGGAAGCGATCAAGGCACGCATCGCCTTGACTTCACAAAAACACGCCCGCTATATCGGCTGGACACGCATCTAGGGGCGGTTAGCTCAGCTGGTAGAGCACTGTGTTCACATCGCAGGGGTCAGGTGTTCGAGTCACCTACCGCCCACCAAGCTATTCTTTTGCGAACGGGTTTTTTGCATGGTGATCATTGGCTGGTTGAACCGATTGCGGGTTCACGCGAGTGATCGCATGGCTTTCTCGCTATGATTTCGTTATGATTTTCCGCGTATACGTTAGGCGGGATGAAGTGGGCTGTAAGTCGTAAATGCGTAACAAGTCTTTCTTGAACCTACCGGGTCACATTCTCGGTGCACTCGCAGTCGCGATGCTGGCCGCGAGCTGTGCAGCTCCCGGTCCCCGTGTTGCCGTCCCCAGCAATCTGGTGTCGGAAGCAAGCGTGGCGGGTTTCACCCAGATACGGTTCTGGGGCGACCAGAAACCGACCAATATCACTGAAATCAGCAAGAAAAAATTCACGCAGACAAAGGCCGCGCGCCCGCATCTTGCCAAACGCGGAGCACGCCCTTCAACAAACTATCTGGCCATCTCGGGCGGCGGTTCCGATGGTGCATTTGGCGCCGGGCTTCTCGTTGGATGGAGTGCTAGCGGCAAGCGGCCGGAATTTGAGATCGTAACCGGCGTTAGCACGGGTGCGCTGATTGCGCCGTTCGCTTTCCTCGGCAAGCGTTACGACCCAACCTTGAAGGAAATCTACACCACCTACACCACCAAGGACTTCCTGAGAAAACAGCCGCTCAAGGGGCTGGTGGGCGGAAATGCGCTGGCAAGCGACGTACCGTTCCAACGCCTTATCGCAAAATATGTCGATGAGAAACTGATGGTCGCAATCGCCGCGGAGCACAACAGGGGCCGGCGCCTCCTCATCGGCACGACCAATCTCGATGCACAGCGGCCAGTCATCTGGGATGTAGGCAAAATTGCCGCCAGCGGAAACCCGGAATCCTTGCAGCTGATGCGCAGGATCTTCCTCGCGTCGGCCTCGATCCCGGCGATGTTCCCACCAGTCTTCATTAACGTAACTGCTGACGGGACCCTCTATCAGGAAATGCATGTGGATGGCGGAACCACAACCCAGGTCTTCCTGATTCCAAGCCAATTGATGCTGGCCTCAATCGACCGACGGTTTGGGGTCCGACCGCGCCGGCGTGTCTATATCATCCGAAACGGTCGGGTCAGCCCTGAAACCAAACCGGTTCGCGATCGCACGCTATCGATTGCATCGCGGTCGATCTCAACACTGATCAAGTATCAGGGCATCGGAGACCTGTACCAGTTGAGCACCTTCGCACGCCGCAACGGGATCGGTTACCGGCTGGCCTATATTCCAAAAGATTTCAAGGACACGAGCACCGAGGTCTTCGACAAGGCCTACATGAATCGGCTTTTCAACCTCGCCTACCAGCAAGGGACGCAGGGGTATCGCTGGAAGACTGAACCGCCTGGCTTCTGATCCACATCGCTGCAATAGAGCGGTGCTCACATAACCGAAAAGCCAAAATCCATGATGCCGTTCACGACGAGAGTGGTGAATACCAGCAGGGCTATGAAAGCAATTCCAAGCCCGATAGATATCCATTTCCAGGGATTGTTCATCAGTAAATTCCCGCACTAGGTTTCACCCAGCTGCACCACGCCATCCGCGGCCAGCCTGTCCACGTCCTTCCCGTCGTAGCCGAGAATGCTTTCCAGCACATCCCTTGTGTGCTGTCCAAGGTTTGGCGCAGGCTCAACCGGCAAATCAGGCATGCTCGACATGTAGGGAGGTGTGCGCATGAAGCCGAATGAGCCAACCTCGGGGTCGGTTATCTGCAAGATGTTACCGCGTGCTTTGACATGCGGGTCATTGAACACATCCTCTGCCGTATTGACCGGACCACAGGGCACACCGGTATCATTCAACGTCTTGACTGCTTCTTCCCGTGTCTGCGACGCCAGCCATTGCTCTATGATCGGTTGAAGGTATTCAGCATTTTCAGACCGCGCCGGTCCCGTTGAAGCGCGCTCATCCTCAATCAGATCTTCGCGGCCAACGGCTTTCGCCAACCGCCCCCAGATGATGTTGTCGGGTACATTGAGCGCGATATAGCCGTCCTTGGCCTGAAATGCTCCACGCGGCCAAACGTTCGAGAGCTTGCCGCGTTCGGAGATTTGCCCAGCGACCGAATAAACCGCTGCCATGGCCTCGTTCAGCGAAAGCATGTTGTCGAACATGGAACAGTCGACCAGCTGCCCCTCGCCTGTGCGCTCGCGCATGAAGAGGGCCTGCATGATGCCGTAGGCCGCCACTTGACCCGAATAAATGTCGGCCAGACCGTAAATCGTCCATGACGGTGGCTTATCGGCAAACCCCACCTGATGCATGATGCCGCTCATCGCCTCCGCGACAATATCGAATGCGGGACGATCGCTGTAAGGGCCCTTGCGGCTCTCCATACGGCCGAATCCTGAAATAATTGCCCAGACGAGCTTTGGGTTGAACGCGCGCATCTCTTTCTGGCCCACGCCCATGCGCGACATGGAGCCGGGCCGCAGATTCTCGACAACCACATCGGAAGCCTGCGCCAACTGGCGGAAAATCTCCTGACCGCGTTCCTCGCGCAGATTAAGCGCCAAGCTCTTCTTGTTGCGGTTGTAGCCCATAAATCCGGCCGCCTTGCGCTTGCCGTCTTTTTCGGCAAATGGCGGCATGGCGCGGCGCGGATCGCCCGTACCGGGGCGCTCGATCTTTATGACCTCAGCGCCCGCATCGGCCAGCAGCAGCGTGCAATACGGCCCGGCCATATACTGCTCAAGCCCTGTTACACGGATCCCTTCGAGTGGGCGCTGCATGGCATTTCCTCTCGTGATTTCATTCTACTGGGTGGCCAAACTGAGAGAGTGTTTGAAGTCTAGGGATGATAGACGAAACCGTCCATCAGGCGACGGCACGTGCGCATCACACTGGTGCTCTCGGCACACCATTTTCCATTCCGTTCAAACACTTTGGCCTCCATAATGGTGATACCTGACGGGTTGCCGAGACGAACGGTCCCGTCGCTGTTGTTGCTCAAAAACTCATTCGGTACAGAGCCTTCAATTCGCGCCGCTGCCGCCAGGCACATGGCGCCCGTCACCATGACGGCGCGGTGAACGGTGCCGAGCGAGATCAAGCGTGCGGCGAGATCGAAATCTTCCGGTCCATATACGCGCCCATCCAGGGCGGTGAACTTTGAGGGGCTGGCAACGAGCGCAATGCGTGGAGCGGATATCGGGACATCGGTCACGTGCTCAGCGAAACCGGTGCGCACCGCCGCCTCTCTGCGAATGATCTCCAACGCGGCCATTACATCTGTTCTCGCCTCAATCTCTTCCGGACGCTCAGTTGCGGTCAGTCCAAAAACTTCAGCGGGAACGAAGACCGAGAGAGACGCAGCATCGACGATACTTACCGGCACGTCGCCAATTCCTGGAACGTCCACACTCTCGCTCACCTGACCTGTGGGCAACATCCCACGCCCGGTCACCCGTGCAGGATCCATGAACTCAAGCCGCACCGGCGCGCTCGTTCCGGGGACGCCGGGAATTTCCAGATCGCCCTGGCTCTGCGCGCAACCGTCATCCACCTGGAAATGGGAATGGACACAGATACCGGTGTTTGTGTTGAACATGCGCACCACGGCATCACCGTCAGGCACTGGAAAAATGTTTTCCTCAACAGCAAAGGGCGCGATGGCTGAGGACATGTTTCCGCAGTTGGCCGAGTAATCGACAACTGGTTCGTCTACGGCTATTTGGGCAAATGTGTAGTCTATGTCGGCGTCATTTCGCTGAGAACGCTCCACCCATAGCGCCTTGGATATTGATGACAAGCCGCCACCCATGCCATCAAGCTGACGCTTGTAAGGGTCTGGACTGCCCAGCACATGCAGCAACATCTCGTCGCGCTCCCGCGCATCGCGCGGCAAATCCTTGGGCTGGAACAGCAAGCCCTTGCTGGTGCCTCCACGATAAAAGGCTGCAGGTGTTCTGTTTTGCGGCATCTGCTTCCCCGGAACCCGTAATCAGTCGCCGATCCACTCAACCAGCGTGGAAACGCCCATTCCAACGCCGACACATAGGGTCGCGAGCCCGTAAAACGGCCGCGGCATATCAGACGCGCGACGCTCCATTTCGTGCATCAACGTGACGAGGATACGTGCCCCGGAACAGCCCGTGGGGTGCCCAAGGGCAATAGCGCCACCATTCACGTTGGTCTTGTCATGATCCAGTCCAAGACGGCGCATACAACCGATTGTCTGCGCCGCGAAGGCCTCATTCAACTCAATAAGGCCGATGTCGTCGATGCTCAGTCCAAAGCGCTTTAGAAGCTTTTCAGTCGCCGGTACGGGGCCATACCCCATGACGCCCGGATCCACGCCTGCCACCGCTGACCCAAGCCAGCGCAATTTTGGCTTGAGGCCGAGTGCGGCAGCCTTCTCCACACTCGCCAGCAGCAAGGCAGCCGCACCATCATTTACCCCACTGGAATTTCCTGCCGTCACGGTGCCACCCTTACGGAAGGCCGGTCTGAGTTTGGCCATATCATCAAGAGAGGTCGCGAGTTCAACCTTTCCGTTTCCGGTTTCGCGGTAGCGGGGATGTTCATCCCGGGCGACGAGTATGGGTTCGCCCTTGCGTTGTGGCACGGGGATGGCGACGATTTCTTCCGCGAAGCTTCCGTTATTGATCGCGCCAACCGCGCGGGTATGGCTCTCCACCGCAAACGCGTCCTGGTCCTCACGGGTAATCTGCATCTCTTCAGCGATATTCTCTGCCGTCTCACCAAGGCTGACGATCGGATACATCTCGTCCATCTGAGGGTTGTTAAAACGCCAACCGACCGTCGTGTCCCACATTTTCGGATTGCCCATTTGCGGTGTGCGGTCGGGTTTGCCCATGGCCCATGGGGCCCGGCTCATACTTTCAACACCTGAGCCAATGAACAAATCACCCTCTTCCGCAATGATCGCCTTCGCGGCCTGGTTGACCGCCTCCAGGGCCGATGAACAGTTGCGATTGACCGTGACGCCGGACACTTCCTTGGGAAATCCGGCAAGCAGAACCGACATGCGCGCGACATCCCGGTTATCCTCACCACCCTGGTTGCCGCACCCGGCATACACATCTTCAAGCTCAACCGGGTCGACGCCCGTACGCACCATCAATCCCTTATAGACTTCCGCCAGCAGATCATCAGGCCGTACGCTCGATAATCCGCCACCATATCTGCCGATGGGACTGCGCACCCCATCAAGAATGACCACTTCTCTCATGGTGCTCTCTCTTGTTCTAAGTCCGGAACAATCTTTCTTGCCGTCAGCAATTATTGCGGCAACATTAGTCCGTTCGCCACACAATCTCTAGGTAGAAGTCTGGGTCATGAGCTCATAGCCCAACGACGCTATGAGGTTGCAAGCAGCGGATTTTGATCAAGATAGGCACACAGACTATAGTTCCCGGCGGAGACGACGATGCGCAACCTTATTGCCCTGCCCTTGATCCTGATTGGCGCCGGCACAACGCCGCTGGCAGCCCAAGACAGCGGAGACATCACAAAGGGCCGCGAAATTTCAAAACGGCACTGCACGCGCTGCCATGTCGTAGGCGACATCAATCCGACAGGTGGGATTTCCTCAACGCCATCGTTTCAAATGCTGGTGAAACGGCGGCCTGATTACAAGGACCGGTTTGAAACATTTTTTGCCCGCCGTCCGCACCCGTCTTTCCTCTCGATCAAGGGCATAGGGCGCCTCCGCCCTGACCTGCCGCCCAACACGCAGCCGATCGAATTGACCGAAAAGGATGTCAGGGATGTCTCCGCATTCATCGAAACCCTGAAACCGACAACGAAAAAGAAGCAGTAGTCCGGTTCAACCCGCAATCCGGATGAGGAAACGGAACACGTCACCTTCGTGCGAATGCCCGAGCAATTCGTGCCCTCCCGTCGCACAAAACGCTTCGAAATCGGCCACGGAACCGGGATCCGTCGCCAACACCTCCAGCGTCTCACCGCCCGCGAGACCCTTGATCATCTTGCGCGCCTTGAGGACGGGGATCGGGCATTTGAGGCCCGTCGCGTCGAGTAGTGCTTTGGCCACCGTTTGGGATGCCTTGCTCGAGTTCAATGACTAATACGGAATCGTGCTGCGGGATTGATACTCAAATGCGCAACGCTGTCCATACCCGGATACGGCCTGACTCAATTTAACCAAGTCCGGCGGTACTGGTGATCAAGCGGCGGCAGTTCATTGCCGAGAGCCAGATTGCAATCAAAGCTTTTGACCGAACAGGCATAGCGTGAGTTCAAGATACGGAAGACTGAAACCTACTGGCCCTGGGCCTGTACGCGGCTGACGCGCAGATTGCCGCTTCGGCTGACAGTCGGCTTTTGCAGCAAGCCGAATGATTTGCGGGCAGTCAGCCGCACCATGTGGGACGTGTAGGCGTAAAGCTCTATTACATCAATCCTGCGGTCCTTGTTGCCGATGGGTGCAAGGTCCGCGCGTCCGGCAAGACCTTCAATCAGATAACGAGTGAACAGGCCGATGCCGAATTTTGGATCATCGAGCGTCTTCTGATCCCCATCGGATGCGGTCAGGACGGTAAGGCCCTTTATTGGTTTTTCCGGCAGAGCCTTTGACTGCAGTCCAGGCAGGTTGGGCGGAAACACGAACTCGCTCAAATCACGCGCGAAGTTTGCTTCAAGCATGACCAATGTGGATTTCGCACCCACTTTCTCCAGGTTCGAATAGAGCTGTGAGAGAGAGTAGCCCGTACGGTCCTCGCGGTACTTCACCGCATCAACGGGAAGGAGATAGCTGGCACTAAGGTCCGCATGGGTTCCGGCATGACCTGCAAAATAAACCAGCACATGTGCGTCGGGTTTGTTCTTCAGAAGTTTCGACAAGTCACCGTGGTGATCTTCGGCGGATCCGAAGACTTTGGTCATATCATCGAGCGAGGCATCGCGAAGGTCTATGATATTTTCCTGCTGGTATCCGAGATGTTCCGTCAGCAGTGAATATATCGCTCCGGCGCTGGAATGGGCGCTGGCATTGGCCGGCAGACCCTTATTGTAGGACCCATTACCGATAATGACAGCGATTGTCTTCTGGTCATCGACGCCCGGTGGAAGTGCCCGGTAAAGAGCCCGCACCCTGGTGAAGGCCGGGCGTTTCGTGCGGTTGGGAGCCGCCCATTTCGGCAGCCGCGAGGGGGGGCGCGTGCAAACCTGAACGTTCGCCCCTTTTTCAATTGTGAGAATATCTTCGAGCGGCAAATGTGTGCCGATTTCTATGCAAGACCGGCACCAGCGAATGCCCTGCTTGGCTTCATAGGCCTCGGCTTCTCGCTTAGTGATGTTAGCGGGCATTGCAATACAGGTTTGGGTGCAACGTTTGAGCTTTGGCCGCCCTCCATATGTCTTGACGATAAGCTGATAGAGATCGTCCGGCAGGCAGCCGGCTTCAGGCCGCGCATAGACCGGTTTGATGGGTGCCTTCACTTCGGGTGCCGGTTGCACCTTGGGCGCAGGTTCAGGATTGGCAGGAACGGGCGTTAGCGCCGCCTGTTGCTGCTGGCTTCGGGGCTGTCCTGCCGTCGCCGGCTTTTTGCCGGCAGGAGCTCCAGGCAGCGGCGCTCCAGACGCCGGACCCTTGACGAGTTGACCGGTTGCCGCCGGCAAGGCCGTAAGCTTGGTGCTCGCCTGAGGGCAAAGCGTAAAGAGTCTTTGCTGTGCCTTGGCGTTATGGACACCCTTCGGCGTCCGACCGATTGAATGGTCCTGTTTGAAGAACCAATATGCAGACCATGCTTTCTTGCCCATCCTTTTTTGCACCGAAGTCCGCAAGTATCCGGCTTCTTTCAGACATTGCTGGACGAGGGCTACATCATCGGTGAGCAACTCATCAGAGGTCGTATGGCGGCGTTGCTCCAGAACAGGATTTCCGTCACGCACACAAAGCCCGGCGTCCTCGCGATAGCCGAGTGCACAGGTGCATGCAGTTCCGGTTTGAGATGACACGCGCGGCCACACACAATGAGTGCCTTGTGCCGGGTTAAGCTCGGTGAAGCCCGACCCGGTCGGCGCACATTTTCCTCCGGTTTCGGCAAAACCGTCCTGGCAAAGGCATTTCTTAGCCGCGTCCGACCATTCTGCATTCAGCGGGCACAAGTCCGCGAGTTTTACACATTGCCCGCCGGAAACAGCATACTCATCACGCACGCATATGCATTTCCGCAGTCCACGCGAATAGGTCCATGGGAAGGCGCATTTTATGGTGACCCTCCGCTTGCGTGGCCTTCGTTTTTTTTTGCGCACCTGCGGATAGCGGTAATTTGGGTAGCGGCGATTTGGATACCGGTAATACGGGTAGTAATAGGACTGAGCGACGTTAAAGGACCCGGATTGCGCTGCGCCTGCGGTATCGCCAGTGGACTGTTGTCCGAAAACTTCCGGAACGGAAACGAGAGAGACAAGCGCCAGAACCAGCCCCGCCATGAGGCTGAGAAACAGCAAGCCCTTGGACTGAGTGGCCATAATGGCCCTCCCAACGCACTACTTACGCAACAAAACCCCGTTGCCATACACGCCGCCGACGACACAATCGGCCCCTGACATTCCCGCATGATAACCAAAGACCATGACCGCCGATACCCGATGAATGAAACTGGCGTTAATTTGATGCTTTCGCAGCCGCCGGCTTCACTTTTTTGGATACAATTTCATAAGGCATTGCCACAACCGACCAACGCGACATGGACGTATTGGTTTGCAGCGATTCCGTGTTCATAGGATGGTGCAGCCCGGCAGCCAACCTCGCCAGATAGACGCTCATTGCTTCATTGCGTGAAACGGAGGTTATCACGCGGTCGGTAACAGCCTCATCGAACTTGACTGGATCAGGTGTCACCACAGCGATAATATGACCCTTGCCGGGTTCGGTGGCCGTGAGTTTCACACCGGACTCCGCCGCGGGCACCCTGAGCGGTGTATCCGCTGCAAGCAACCCGCCATATCCATCCTCGTCCTTTCCAGCAAACTGGTTCGGATAGAGCTGGAAGATCTTGCCTTCTTGCGTGAGGTTCAAAAGCACCAGAAACGCGGAGGTCGGGCTAACTATCTGATAGCGAATATCGTCTGTACCCTGGGGCACCGGTGAGGGCGGAAGCTGTTCAATCTTGATATTGCTTTCACGCGTCGTGCCGAGAAAATCCATAACGCGCGATACTGACAGATGACGTTCGCGCGCACGCGTGACCCTTTTCCGGTCGACCCACGCTGTTTTGCCGAATGCCCGCGGTGGATCAAGCCGGGGCCGAAGGCCCATTTCACACCGCTCTTTGTACGCCGCGCAATAGGAGGCGGAGCCCTTGTTGACATGACGAAGCAGCTCCGCATTTGAGATGATTCCATTATCGTTGGTATCGGCTTTCCCTTCTGAAATACCTTCAACGTAGAGCAAGGTGAATAGCCCCATCGGCACATCATCCGGACCAGCGATCAGGGCGGTTTGGGTGGACGAAACCGCGGACCACACCGTCAGGCTGCCACGCGGAATTTCCGCATCGACAAATGCCCCCTCCTGCTTGTGCAAATCCATCCCGCTTTGGGTCAGGTTTCTGACGGCGCCAACCAGCGGCGGCGTGCGGGAGCGGGCAATGGCTTTGGATGCGAGATTGGTGCTGCGCGTGAAAAACCCGGACGTGCTCGTATCAAGTACGATCGTCACATGCCGGCGGGACATCTTCTTCAGAGCCGATGCGAGATCTTCATCAAGGATCATTCCCTCGATTGTGCCGGAGCCGTTGGCTGATGTTACTTTGGCATCATAGGGAACGAGCCCCTCGTCTACCCCATCCTTCTCCTCACCATCCGTATCAGGCCGAAAGTATCCGAGCCCGGAGAAATAAATGAAGGAGCGATACACTTTGGGCGGTGGGACGTACTTCTTGCGAACGCGCCTTTTCTTGCGCTTTTTCGAGACTGGCTTATTCAGCGCACCACTCTCTTCGAGCCCTATCAGTTGTGATTGTCCCCCCCCCGGCTTCGCCGCTTTGGGGTCAATTCGATTGACCCAGGTTTCGATAGCCGAGAGAATTGCCTGCCTCGTCGCCTGCCCGTTCCGCAGGACCTTAACATCTTCCTTCTTGTAGCCGAGTTTGGTGGTAAGCAGCTGTTCGATGGATTGGGAGTCGTTTTTCGCCAGGCTCGCCGGCAACCCGGACAATCTTGCGTCGGCATACGAGTCGATCGCAATTACGAGCGCGCGGTCCTGGGCCATTGCATCGTTGGCGGATGCCGCGGCAATCAGGAACACCGCACCGATGAAACGCAGCAGCTGCGTCCATCGGTGAGTTTTAACAATCATCTGCCTCACGGTTTTTCTTTTTTAGCCGTTGAACTCGGAATTGGCTTAAGCGATTTCAAATACGCGGCAATGGCTGCACGGTCTTCCGCGCTTAGCTTGGCCATATTCTCTTGTACCTTTACCATTGATCCGCCAAACGTGTCGAAGTCTGGTGTCAGTCCTGTTTCAAGCGCATCAGCGATATGCTTCTCGGTCCAATCGGCAATTCCCGTCTTGTGGGGCGTAATATTGGGAATGATGCCCTCGCCTTCCGGATTCGGTCCGCCCGAGAACTTCTTGCCAGCTTCAATGCCACCAAGCAAATTTCGCGGCGAATGACATTCGCCGCAATGCCCCGGCCCCTCGACGAGATATGCTCCACGATTGATCAGGTCGCTCTTGCTTGGATCCGGCTTGAACCTTTTCCCATCCAGAAACATCCACTTCCACGGCGCCAGCGCGGACCGGAACCGGAAAGGAAACGCCAGATCATGATCCGGCACCTTTGATTTAACCGGTGGAAGCGTGTCCAGAAACGCCTTGAGGTCAATCAGGTCCTTGTCCGGCATGCGCTGGTAGGACGTATAGGGAAATGCGGGATAGTAGTGCTCACCCTTCGGCGACAGACCTTCTCTCATCGCCTTGATGAACTGAGCATCCGTCCAACCGCCAATCCCGCTTTCCTTGTCGGGGGAAATATTGGGCACGTAGAACGTACCAAAGTCGGTCTTGAGGCACCGGCCGCCCGCGAGCTCGAACTCGTTCTTGATCTTGGGGTCGTCGCAGCGATCCGACGCCGGTGCAGCATGACACGAGGCGCACCCGCCGGCGAAGAACATGGTCTTGCCATTCTTGAGATCGGGAGTGGCCGCTGATGCGAG
>DEIT01000209.1:39384-45278 GCA_002352635.1 Hyphomicrobiaceae bacterium UBA2767
TTCAAATCCGCAGCCTTCGCCTTGAACCCTTCGGGATTTTCCCAGATTTTCGGAGAGGCTTCAGTGTCGGATCCCGTCTCTGAGCCCTTCGGGAACATATCGACGAATGCATCGGGAACCTTGTTGATTGCCTTCATGGCATCGACCGCCGCTGCTGCATCGTATGTCGTCTCACCCTTTGCCATCGGTACCAGTATCTTGACTGCCTTGCCGACGGTTTTCATCAGTTCCTGGCGCTCCTTGGGGATGTCTTCGGCAAATGAACCCGTGGCCATTACGGCCAAGGCACTGGCGACAATGAAGGACTTGCAAACTCGTTTCATGGGTTTCTTCCTAACTCATCTGGCTTCTGGAACGGGATTTCTCAGACGGGGCCTGCTTCAGGCCACGCAGTAAAGCGCCCTGTAACGCGCATTGAAAGCGGTAAATTTAGACCGGTTAATGACATTCAATTGATGCCAGTGAACCGGGTCAGACTTTGGAACACGGATGATCCGTACACAGAGAAAAGGCGTCCAGGAACTCATTCTCCCTGGACGCCCGATGATTTCTTCACGCAAGCTGGCTGGTTAACCGCCAGACTGCCTCATGTGAGAGTACACTGCCGGCGATGGACGGCCGGTAACCGGGAGTTGATTATTGTACTGGTATGCGCTGATCGCGTCAGCAGTACGCCGGCCGTATACGCCGTCGGGCGCCCCCGGATTGTAGCCGAGGTTGGTCAGCGAAATCTGAATATTGTAGACAAGGCCGTTGTCATAGATGGGCCTTGGCGCATATGGCCGCGGCGGTGGTGGCGCTGGCCGGGCCGCAGCGGATGCCGCACCTCCAAGGACCGCGCCGACCCCGGCACCAACAGCAGCGCCTCTGCCGCCTTTGACCGCGCCGCCAATGATGGCTCCGGCCGCAGCACCACCGAGAACGCCGCCAAGGCTGGGGCCGCTATGCTGATAGCCTCTATGCCAGGCGTCAGCGCCTGAAACACTGCCCATAACGAGGAATGCTGAAACAGCCAACGCGGCGCCCGCGCGGCTAAATGGTAAATTTCTGAATTCAATGCGTGCCATGGATATTCTCCCTCCATTAAGGCAGTCGCGGTAGCTCCCGGCGTATAGAACGGCCAACAGGCTACCGAGCAATAGGATTCAAATAATGACCCTATCGCAAATTCACTGATACCCGCCGCCTTCGGGCATCCCATATGCAAGGATATGGGAAACTCACAGCGAAAATCAAACGCTGATGTTTCGTTTTTTGCCGCAATGGTGAATAACAGGGTGAGCTCGACGCCACATCATATCACCAAGATTCTCAACAGGAGACGTTCAGATCATGCGCCACGGCGGCCAAATTCTTATCGATCAGCTGCGCGAGGAAGGTTGCGACACCGCATTCTGCGTGCCCGGTGAAAGCTACCTGGCCGCTCTCGACGGACTTCACGGACAAAACGACATCCGCACCATCGTCTGCCGGCAGGAAGGTGGCGCGGCGATGATGGCCGACGCCCACGGGAAGATCACCGGGCGTCCGGGCATCGCCTTCGTCACGCGCGGACCCGGCGCAACCAACGCATCCATCGGTGTTCACATAGCCCGGCAGGATTCAACACCCATGATCCTCTTCGTGGGGCAGGCAGCAAGAGGCATGCTGGGTCGTGAGGCATTTCAGGAAGTCGATTTCCCCGCAATGTTTTCGCCACTCGCCAAGTGGGCCGCCGAAATACGTGATACCGACCGCATCCCTGAGTATGTCTCGCGCGCCGTTCACACCTCGATGTCAGGCCGTCCGGGTCCGGTGGTTCTGTCGCTTCCTGAAGACATGCTGAGCGCGTCGGCCGATGTCGCGACCATCCCCGCTTCGCCCATCGCCGAAGCTCATCCGGGCGAGGCAGACATGAATGCCGTTGCCGATGCCTTGAAGAATGCGAAGCGACCGGTCGTCTTGGCCGGCGGTCCTGGTTGGAGCCAACAGGTCCGAGATGATCTCACGGACTTTGCGGAAGCATGGAAACTGCCCGTCGCCGTCATGTTCCGGGGACAATACAGCATGGACAACCGGCATCCCAATTATGTGGGCCTTGCAGGTATCGGGATAGATCCAGAACTTGGAAAGCGCATCCAGGAAGCCGACCTGATTCTGGTTCTGGGACCGCGCCTCGGCGAAATCACAACGGGCGGATACACACTCCTGACGCCACCTGTGCCAAATCAGAAGCTCATACATGCAAACCCTGGAGCAGAAGAACTGAACAGCGTCTACCGGGCTGACATTGCGATCGTCGCCTCGCTTGGTTCATTCACCTCCAGGCTTGGCGACCTCACACCGCCCGCATCAATTTCCTGGGCAGATGAAACCGCACAGGCCCGTGCCGACTACGAAGCCTTTTCCGTGCCGCGCGAGACACCCGGTGATGTCAAGTTCGAGCAGATCGTCGCCCACGTTTCGAAGGCCCTGCCCGATGACAGCGTCATCACAAATGGCGCCGGGAACTATTCCAGCTTCATTCATCGCTATACCCAGTACAAGGGATACAGAAGCCAGGTTGCCACGACATCCGGCACAATGGGCTACGGCCTACCCGCGGCAATTGCCGCCAAGCTCGTGGGACCGGAACGCAAAGTCGTCTGCTACGCGGGCGACGGGTGTTTTCTGATGAACGGCCAGGAACTTTCGACTGCCGTACGCTATGAACTTCCCATAGTCATCATCGTCGTGGACAATGGCATGTACGGCACAATCCGCATGCACCAGGAGCGTGACTATCCCGGTCGCGTATCGGGGACGGAACTCGTAAATCCTGACTTCGCCGCATACGCCCGCAGTTTTGGCGCCAACGGAGAAACCGTCCTCAAAACAGAGGATTTCGCGAACGTGTTCGATGCCGCTCTGAATGCGGACAAGCCAACACTGATCGATCTCAAAGTCGACCCGGAGGCCATAACTCCGACGACCACACTTGAGAAAATCCGGTCGGCTGCCCTTAAGTAGACGACCCAAGTCACCATATGTCCCGTGTTGTACTTAGTTGAGAGGACTGAAATGAGCCGAATTTTGGTGTTGATGGTGGCCTTGCTGGCCGTCACCTGCGGTCCATTACGGGCGCAGGAGGCGGATGATCCAGACCTTATCTTCAAGAAGACGACCGTCTGGAAATTCCTTTCACCCGACCACAAGCTTGCAACCTATGCCATCGACGATCCGCTGGTCGAAGGTGTCGCCTGCCACTTTACGGTTCCCGAAAAAGGTGGCTGGAGCGGTTGGCTCGGCGTCGCAGAAGAATTATCCGATGCATCCCTGGCCTGCCGTCAGATCGGTCCTGTAAAATTCACGGAGAAATTCGACCAGGGAGCCGAGGTGTACCGGGAGCGGCGTTCCCTGTTTTTCAAGAAGGTGCGGGTCGTGCGCGGTTGCGACGCCAAACGCAATGTTTTGGTCTATCTCATCTATTCCGACAAATTGATCGAGGGGAGCCCGAAGAATTCCACATCAACCGTGCCAATTATGCCGTGGGGCGACAAGGACGCACCAAAATGTGGGGAATGGCTCAATGGCTAGGAAAATGGGCCAAAGGCTAGTCAGAAAAAAATAAAAATCTTTGCTGCCCAAGGAATCGCGTCTTGCATGCGTCTAATGGTCGTGAAAGCCCATGACGATGGACGATGATGAACTGGTAAGAAGCGCCCACCAGGGCGACGCAGAAGCGTTCCAGCACTTGTTGGAGCGCCACTACGACACGGCCTATCGTGTTGCTTACCGCTTCACGCGCCATATGGAAGACGCCGAAGATATTGCGCAGGACATCTGTCTCGTTCTTGCCCGAAAAATCGGCACCTTTCGCGGCGGCAGCCGCTTTTCGACCTGGCTCTACCGCATCGTCATCAATGCCTGCCGCGACCATGTCAGGCGACAGAAGTCGACCGACACGCTGCAGGCGAACTATGCGCTCTTTCGCGAGCAAGCCATGGCAGACGCGGCACACGATGCCGCCCGTCAGGACTGGTTGAGCGAGGCAATTGCGGTGCTCGAACCGAAGTTGAAGGAAACGGCCATCTTGGTCCTGGCGGAAGATTTGAGCCATGGCGAAGCCGCAGCGGCGCTCGGCTGTGCGGAAAGTACCGTTTCATGGCGCATGCACGAAGTGCGCAAGGCGTTGAAGACATTAGTGGACGAATTCGATGACTGAAGACATCAACAAGCTGAAAGCACGGCTCAAGAGCGAACCACCGATTGCTCCACGCCGGACGGCGAAAAAACAGGCCATTGCGCAGGCGATGGTTGCTTTCGATCAAAAAAATTCTCAAGCCGTCCAAGGAACGGACTTCGGCGCGCGTCTCATCAACACAGCAACCGCTGTCTATGAAACCCTGATCGGGAGACGCCCCATGAGACTGAACCCAGCCCTGGCCGGCGGAGCAAGCCTGAGCGTTTTGCTCGTCGCCGCACTCAGCGCCACTTACATTCACACGTCCGGCACCAAGTTTGGACCTCTGACCGAGCCTGCACCGACCCCTGCACCCGTACCCAACGTGCAGAAACCATTCGCCGGCAAGAGACAACCGCAAGATCTCGCCGCGACAAAACAGGACGGCACCGCATTGCCGGACAAGAAACGCGAAAGCGATGCGTTGAGCAATATTGGGAATTCAACATCACATTCGGTGGCGGAGCGCGAAAGTTTCGAAAAATCAGCCCCGGCGCCGGCGGCTCCTGTGCTCGCCGCACCGCCACCTATGGCGGGCATGCCGTCGCAGGCCCCGGGCGCGTCGCATCGGTTTGCCCAACCAACCTCGCCGGCACGAAGAGGCGGAATTGGCCGGGCACAGAAGCGAATTGCGGCAGCGCCGCAAGAATTCAAGGATCGGGCGATGCCCCGTCCCGACCGTCCGACCCCCGGCACTTATGAGGAACAGGGCCGCGACAAATTCGAGAACGCGACTCCCAATCCAATCAAACGCGTTAGCGAGTCGCCTGTTTCGACATTCTCGGTTGACGTCGATACGGCCTCCTATTCGTTTGTCCGTTCGTCCCTCAACAACAATGTGTTGCCACCGAAAGACGCGGTACGGATCGAGGAGCTGATCAACTACTTCCCCTATGACTACAAGAAACCGGCTGACGCCTCGGTGCCGTTCAGTGCGGCCGTGTCCGTCTTCCCCTCACCCTGGAACGCAGACCGCAAACTCATGCATATCGGCATCGCCGGATATGATTTGAAACGGGAGGAGAAACCTGCTTCGAACCTAGTGTTCCTGCTCGACACGTCCGGGTCCATGAATGCCCAGAACAAGCTCCCCCTGGTCATCAACTCGATGAAGCTGCTGCTGGAGACGCTTCGTCCCGACGATACCGTCGCCATTGTCACCTACGCAGGAAATGCCGGTACAGTGCTTGAGCCAACGCAAGCCAAGGACAAGGCGAAAATTCTCACCGCCCTCGGCAAGCTCAGGTCACGCGGCTCGACGGCAGGTGCTGAAGGCATTCGCCAGGCGTATGACCTTGCAAAGGCAAACCTCAAAAAGAATGGCGTCAACCGCGTGATTCTTGCCACTGATGGTGACTTCAATGTCGGCATCACCAACAGGGAAGAATTGAAGAGCTATATCGAGCGTCAGCGAAAATCCGGTGTGTTCCTGTCCATCCTGGGATTTGGCCGGGGAAATTACAACGACGCATTGATGCAAACGCTGGCGCAGAATGGAAATGGTACGGCTGCCTATATCGATACGCTGAACGAAGCGCGTAAGGTCCTCGTGGAAGAGGCAAGCTCCACGCTCTTCCCAATAGCCAAGGACGTGAAGATCCAGGTCGAGTTCAATCCGATGAAGGTCGCCGAATACCGGCTCATCGGCTACGAGACGCGCATGCTGAAACGCGAGGACTTCAACAACGACAAG
>DEIT01000132.1:0-3968 GCA_002352635.1 Hyphomicrobiaceae bacterium UBA2767
CTTGTCATGTTCCGCGAGCGCCTTGAGTTCTTCTTCGTGCAATTCAAATCCCCATTATTGCGTGCCGTTTGCGGTGTCGCGTTTCTTCTTGCTGCTGCCGATAGCGGCCCCGATGGCCACGCCTGATGCCAAACCGAGCGCCAGACCCGTGCCGGTATTATCAAGCATTGCGCCAAGCGCCAAACCGAAAGCGGTACCGAGGGCGACGCCGACGCCCGTATAGTATTTGACCAGGTCATTTTTCTGTTCTGAATTGGCCATCCTGTTCCTCGCTTGCAGATGTCACATGACCGGCACTGTTCGGCAGCAATGTGTTGAATTCCCGATTCCGGCGCTCATGGTGCGAAGCGATAGCGCGCACAAACATGTCCTCAAGCAGGCGATAGCCGGTAGGACAAAAAGAGAGTCCTCAAGGTGGCGATAGCCGGCGGGACAAACAGAGAGTCCTCAACTAAGCGATACCGGGTGGGACGGGCAAACACGCGCCCATGGAGCCGGGACGCGCATGCCAGCGTCAGTGCTTGGTTTTGTCTCGTGAACGGCTCGTGAGCAGCTCTACTGCCTTACGGATTTCTCTCCAGAGTTCTTCCGCCTCGGTTTGGCCCCGGGATCCAAGCTCGGCGATCCGCTGATCAACCTGCGTTACGGCGTCGTCACCATGACGCTCCAGCATGTTCTCAGCGGCTTTCAGGATTTCTTTCCGAGCAATTGGCATTGCGAGCGCGCCATCATGCAGAATTCCGACCTCAGCACGCCACTATTGCGGTAAGCTTCGCGACGCGCCTTGATCTTGGTCATGTCGGCTGGAAGACTGATCGCAAGGACTCGCTTGAATGCTCCAGTGCGTAATGGAAGGCCGACGGTATGGATTACCCCGGTCCGGGAATGAATATGACCCAGTGCAACCCTTCTCATAACTGCGCCAACTGCCCCTCGCGCCAAACGACCGAATGGCGCGATCTCACTGGGGCTGAATTGGCGCTGGTGGATCAGGCCAAACAAACCCGTATGTTCGACCCAGGGACAACACTCTATGATCAAGGCGATGAAGGCGGTGGGATCCATTGCATCCAATCAGGACTGATCGGCCTGCGGCGTCTGGACGAAGACGGCAACTCGGCTCTATTGAGACTGTGCAGCGGCGGAACGACGATCGGCTACAGGGCCTATTTGACCAAGGAGGCTCATCTGAATTGGGCCGAGGTCATGACGCCCAGCATCGTCTGTTTCATCGAGCGCTCCTATGTCACAAGGCTTCTGGCGGCAAACCTGCAACTGGGAGAGCGGTTCCTGCAACATGCAATCGAGGACTTGAGTGAGGTCGAGAGCGACTATGCACGGAGTATGACAAGGAGCATGAAGTCGAGATTCCTGCATGTGCTTATGGTTTTCTATGAGCAGCTTGGCTATCGCGACGATACTGGCAGTCCGACGGTCGAGCTTCCAATCAAACGCGGTGAACTGGCCGAAATGATTGGAGCACAACCGGAATCGATCTCACGTCTGATACGCCAAGTGCAGATGGAAGGATTGCTTCAAATCGACGATAGACGCGTGCAGATTCACGATATGGAAGCCGTTCTGCGCAAAGCTGGCGTGACCTTCTGACCGTGTTCTCGTCTGATATCCGCTTCCGGTACTCACCTGACGCACAACAAGCGCGCATCGCCGCGGAAGCGGTGGTGCGGCAAGATACGGGTGGACGCAAGCGGAGGGCGACACATGGGCATTCGTGAAAAACTCGGGCGTAGCAAATGGAGCGGACAGATTGAATTCACCATTGAAGATCGGGCTGAAGACCGCGTCGTTGCCAGCATGCCGGTGCAGCCCGGCATCGTGAATTCGTTCGGAACGGTTCACGCGGGCGCCATGGTCTGGTTTGCCGATGTCGCCGCAACCCTTTGTGCCATTGGCGATGTGAGCGAGGTCGATGAGGACGGTCAGAATTTTCCACTGGCGATTGACCTGCACACCGTGTTGATGGCCAACGAGCGAGACGGCACGCTGACCGCCACCGCAACGCCTGTGCGTCGCGGGCAAAAACTGACCGTCATCCGTACCCGGGTCACCGGCCAGTCGGGCCACACGTTGATCGAAATGACATCGACCCACATCAGGGCTGAACGGAAGGCTTAGGTGCCTGCATAGCCCGTCCTCAAGCGACAGCGGCTTCCGCTCCAAAGTTCGCCATGGACCCGGCACACAGGATCATTATTCTCAATGAGGAATTGAACCGTTTCCTGTCTCGGGCGAGCAATGGAATGAACGCCCGAGCAAACCCGATAACGCCGTGTGAGGAGTGAGAGAGGCCACGATGATCAAGACGCCAATCCTCGTTGTCGGTGCGGGGCCGACCGGCCTCATGCTGTCAGCCCAACTGCATCGCTACGGCGCGCCACACGTCATCGTCGACCGCAAGGACGGAATTACCGCGTTGAGCAAGGCGCTTGCGGTGCAGGCGCGCACCCTGGAGCAGTATCGCCAGCTCGGCATTGCGGATACCGCGACGGACGAAGGGTTTGTTGCCGGAAGTGTCAGGTTCGTTGTCAGGGGCAAAACCCGCGCGATGATCCGGTTCGGCGAAATCGGAGCGGGCCTGAGCCCCTACCCTTACCTCTTCATTCTCGAGCAGTCCCGCAACGAGGAATTGCTCCGCGACTATATCTCCGCGCAAGGCGGCGCCATCAAGTGGTCATCCGACGTCGTTGATCTGAAAAAGAGCGGTGAGGGTTACACCGGCACGCTGAAGCACGGCGATGGAAGCACGGAAGCCTTCGAATGCGACTACCTTGTCGGCTGCGGCGGCGCCCACAGTCCGCTCCGCCATATGCTCGACATGCCGTTTCCGGGAGCAACCAACCCTCAGCATTTCTTCGTCGCAGACATCAATATCGAGCTGGAAGTGGAGAAGCAGGGCCTGCTCCTCGCCATGAACAGAAAAGAGTTCCTGGCGTTCTTCCCGATGTCGGGACCCAACCAGTACCGGGTGATCGGCATTCTCCCTCCAACCGTCGCCGATCCTGACAATTTTTCATTCGATGTCCTGAAAACCCACATCGACGAGGTCCTCGACATACCGGCGAGGATCACCGGACATTCCTGGTATTCCGGCTACCGCGTTCACCACCGCATCGTCGACACCTTCCGGTCAGGCAATGCGTTCCTGGCAGGCGACGCCGCGCATATTCACAGTCCCGCCGGCGGACAGGGCATGAACACGGGGCTCGGGGATGCGGTCAACCTGGGATGGAAACTTGCAGCCGTCGTCAACGACTGGACGGATGCGAGAATCCTGGACTCCTACAACGAGGAACGCCGGCCGTTTGGCGTGCAACTGGTTCACACGACCGACCGGGCCTTCTCCGTCATGGTTTCAAAATCCCCCTACGCCAGGTTCTTCCGGACATGGGTGTTACCCGTCATTCTCGGCACGGCTCTGAGATTCAAGCCACTGCGGCGCATCATGTTCAAGACCATTTCGCAGACGCGCATTTCCTACCGGGACAGTTCGCTCAGCGATGGATCAGGCCCACCCGCCCTTCGCAGCGGCGACCGCTTCCCCTGGTTTGAATGGGAGGGCGGAAACAGCTTCGACTGGCTGTCCGGTGTCGGGTATGTCGTGCTCCGGCTCGGCGGGGCCGCGAGCGAGAACGTGCCCGGCTGGAGCGGACCGGTTATTGAGGTGGACGTGACAGGTGCGGCAGCAAATGCGGCGGTGAGCGCGGGCCTGCCGCAAAGCGGCGTTGTCGTCGTGCGGCCGGACATGTATCTGGCCAAAGTAATCACGCGTTGACTCCATCTTGGCGCGAATTCTCTCAGGCGGAAAACGAATTGGAGCTGACCCCATGACTGCCACTGACGAAACAGGGTTCATCGGACTGGGTCGCATGGGCCGGGGCATGGCTCTCAATCTCGCCAAATCCGTTGACGGGTTACGTGTGTTCGATAGCGCGAGCGAGGCCCTGCGG
>DEIT01000132.1:4059-5927 GCA_002352635.1 Hyphomicrobiaceae bacterium UBA2767
CTGCAATCGGGGATGGGTGACGAGCTGACGATCATCGACACGACCACCCTCGATCGTACAGAGGCGATCGCGATTGAAGGCGAAGCCGCAGACGTAGGTATCGCATACCGGGACTGCCCCGTTTCCGGGATGCCGTTTCGGGCTGAAAACGGCACGTTGACCACCATGTTCGGCGGCCCGCGGGACGAGTTCGATCGTGTGGCATCCACCCTGCGGGCTTTTGGCGAAGACGTCATCTATGCCGGGCCGCTCGGTAGTGGCCAGGCCATGAAGGCCATCAACAACATCATCTACAATGTGAACATTGCAGCGCTGTGCGAAGTCCTGCCCCTTGCGGTTGCCGTCGGACTGGATCCGGAAGAAGTCGGGCGCCTTGTCACGTCAGCCAGCTCGCGCAGCTTTGCTTCCGACTATTTTGTCCCCCGCATGCTGGAACGCCGGTTCGATACGGACTTTTCGATGGAAGATGCTTACAAGGACATCGTCAATGTCCAGCGCATGGGGGTTGAAACCCGCGCCTCCCTCCCCGTCGTCAATGCCATGGTTGCAACCTATCAGGCCGCACTTGCCGCTGACCTCGGCGACCAGCCCAAGAGTGCGATGCTGAAGGTGTACGAGAAGGCGCTCGGGGTTCGTTTCGCCAGCGCCGGGCAGGACGACGCAGACGACTGATCATTGGACTGCCGCCAGACGAAATCATGTAGAGCAAACCTATGCAAACCACCTTCGATGAAACCGTCATCCGCCGCGCGCTTCGCAAGACGTGGTCGCTGGAGACTGCAACGCAATGGACCCCTGAAAACCCGGCTTCGGGTCAGTGCAATGTGACGGCAGCCGTCATCTTTGATCTTTTCGGCGGCGAAATCCTGCGCACGCGGCTCGCCGGCGTCTGGCATTATTACAACCGCATTGAGGGAAACCGGGTCGACTTCACCGACAGCCAGTTCTCATCGCCTGGCGCATTGTTTGCGGCACCTGCCCGATATGACGATGAACCGACAACCCGTGCCGCCGCGATGACCGGAATTCCGAACGGTGAATATGACGCCCTGAAGAGCGCCCTGCTCTCAGAACTTCAAACCATGTGAGGTTCGCATCAAGAATGATCCCGGGAGGACGGGTTACATTCGCGAACTGCTGCGAGACCAGGGCGTTTCGGCAGCAGCGTTGCGCCCGGAGATGCGCCCGAAGGCGAGGCATTCTCCGATATTGCCGGTGCCCTGATAGAGATAACTGAAGATGGAGCCCAACTCGCCCGCGCTGTAGAGGCGCGGGATCGGCGTGCCGTCAGGCCGGACGATCTGCGCCTTCTCGTTCCGTCTCGGTCCGCCTTGCGTGTTGATCATCGAGGGTGAAAGTTCCAGCGCGAAATAAGGACCGGACGCAAACGGGCTCAGCATCAATTCGCGCCCGAAATCCTGATCTGCGCCTTCTCGCGCAAAATCGCTCCACCGTTCGACGGTTTCCTCAAGCATATCCGGTTCCAGCCCGATCGTTTTCGCCAACGCGCCAACCGAGTCCGCCTGCTTGATCCAACCCTTCTCCAGTTCGGCCGAATTGTCGTCGCTCCAGTCATAGGCTTCGGTGATCGGGGTCCAGCCGCGGTTGGGTTCCTTGTTGTAGAGCGGAGCAGCCGACATGAGGGCTTGATCGAAGATCATATGCATCGCGCACGGCACCTGAAGCGGCTGCCAGGTTCCGTTCACCAGCACCTTCCCATGCCGGGTCTTGTATTTCTCATCGGCGAAGCGCCGCCCGTCCGGGCCGACAACGATCATCGCGCCCGGGAATTCCTTGGAGAAGTGCAGCGCCTGCATGGAAAGGGTCGCGGGGAACTCCGGCACCTTGAGCGCCATGGAGGGCCCGGC
>DEIT01000056.1 GCA_002352635.1 Hyphomicrobiaceae bacterium UBA2767
GGAGATGAACTTACGGATCGACTCAACGTTGAGGCACACGACGATACCGAGCAGAAGGCCTGCGATGGGACCGACAACGCCGATGCTGGCGCCGGTGATGAAGAAAACCCGCATAATAGTTCCACGCGTGGCGCCCATAGTGCGCAGAATCGCAATATCCGCGCCCTTGTCTTTTACCAGCATGATCAGGCCGGAAATGATGTTGAGGGCCGCTACAAGCACGATAAGCGTCAGAATCAGAAACATGACGTTCCGTTCCACCTGAAGCGCGCTGAAAAAGCTCGCATTGCGTTGCCGCCAGTCGGTTACATAGATGCTCGGACCGCCCGCTTCTAAAATTGCCGGTCGTAACGCACCAACCTTGTCCGGGTTGTCGACCACCATTTCCAGGACGGATACCATCTTTGGCTTGTTGAAATAGCGCTGCGCTTCGGGGAGTGGCATGAAGATGATTGAATTATCGTATTCGGACATGCCCATTTCAAAAACGGCGTTGAGATTGTAACGCTTGACCCGCGGTGCTGTTCCAAACGGCGTGGTCGCTCCGCGTGGAGCCACCAGGGTAATCTTGTCGCCGACCTTGACGCGCAGTTGATTGGCGAGGCGCGTGCCCATTGCGATACCGGTGCCGTCGTCGAACTTGTCAAGCGTGCCGCCGCGAATGTTTTCCGAAATGGTCGTGAGTGATTTCAGGCTTTTCTCCGACATGCCGCGTATCAGCGCGCCGCTCGCCAGCGAGGTGGTGGATACCATCGCCTGACCTTCGATGAGCGGTAGAACGCGTTTGACCCCCTCAACCTTCCGCAGCCGTTCTGCGACCTGGTCGTAGTCAGTGAACCGGCCGTTCATGGCATGAATGACCACATGTCCGTTCAGCCCGAGGATCTTGTCAAACAGCTCGCTGCGGAAACCGTTCATGACTGAAAGAACGATTATGAGGGTTGCAACGCCAAGCATGATGCCAATGAAGGAAAAGCCGGCAATGACAGAAATAAACCCTTCTTTGCGGCGCGCGCGCAAATAGCGCGCAGCGATCATCCATTCGAAACCGGAAAACGGCCGTGTATGCGTGACATCGCTCATCGCCCTGCCCTTGTCTGTTCCCGGCGTTTCTTAGCTTCCGTCTACAATACGATTGAACGCGGCATCCGGTGTCAATGTTTGGCGTTCGCCCGTAGCGCGGCGCTTGAGCTCTACTTCACCCTGTTTGAGTCCGCGCGGTCCGACGATGATCTGCCATGGCAATCCGAGCAGGTCCATTGCGGCAAATTTAGCACCAGCACGTTCGTCGGTGTCATCATAAAGCACATCGACACCTGTATTGCCGAGTTTGGCATAAAGATCATTGCAAGCCGCATCGGTCTCCGCGTCGCCCGCCTTCAAATTGATCAATGCAACGTTGTATGGCGCGACAGAGTCAGGCCAGATAATGCCGGCTTCGTCGTGGCTTGCTTCGATGATGGCGCCGGCAAGCCGGGAAACGCCGATGCCATAAGAGCCGCATTCGACCGGGATCAGTTTCCCATCCGGTCCCTGTACGCGGCAATTCATGGCTTCGGTGTATTTTGTCCCAAAGTAAAAAATGTGACCGACTTCGATGCCACGTGCCGTGACCCTGTTTTCGATTTCTACCTGTGCCTCGAATTGTTTGGGGTCGTGTTTTTCGTCCGTTGCAGCATACTTGCTGGTCCAGGATTCAATGATCGGTGAGAGGTCAGCATTAAAATCGACGTCTTCTCCGGGAGCTTCGCGTTCGATCAGGTCGCGGTCGCAATAGACCTGACTTTCACCGGTGTCCGCCAGCACGATAAATTCGTGACTGAGATCCCCGCCGATGGGTCCGGTGTCGGCAGCCATGGGAATGGATTTGAGGCCCATACGCTCAAAGGTGCGTAGGTAGGCCACGAACATCTTGTTGTAGGATATGCGGGCTGACTCTGGCGAAAGGTCGAACGAGTAGGCATCCTTCATCAGAAATTCGCGACCGCGCATCACTCCGAAGCGAGGTCTGATCTCATCGCGGAATTTCCATTGGATATGATACAAGTTGCGCGGCAGGTCCCGGTAGGACTTGACGGAATCGCGAAAAATCTCGGTAACGAGTTCCTCATTTGTGGGCCCATACAGCATGTCGCGGTCGTGGCGATCGGTGATACGGAGCATCTCCTTGCCGTAGTCGTCATAGCGTCCGCTCTCTCGCCAGATGTCTGCTGACTGAATGGTCGGCATCAGCATCTCAATGGCACCTGAGCGATCCTGCTCTTCGCGAACGATCTGTTCGATTTTCCGCAAAACGCGATAACCAAGCGGCAGCCATGAATAGATGCCCGCGCTCGACTGGCGCACCATGCCTGTGCGCAGCATGAGCCTGTGCGAAACGATCTCCGCTTCCTTTGGGTCTTCGCGGAGGATGGGCAGAAAATACTCGCTGAGCCTCATAGGCGCTGCCTTTGTTAATGAGCCGGGGCGTTTTGGTGGTTGAGCGAATCCAACATATGCCGAAGGCATAGCGGCATAACACTATGCCATCGACCGGGCCAGCGGTAACAAATGCGGCGCTAATAACTCACTTTGACGAGGTCAGGCAATCTTGATGAAGGGGCTGACCGTTCAAGGTGACTTGATTGGACGCCTGATCGTATCCCAATCCGTCGGGATAGACGTCAATGGATTTTCTGCCGATTTTCTTGGTTTTGAGTTTCACTTCCAGATCGAGGTCAACCGGAAATGCGTTGCCGAATATCATTGGGCTGTCTGCAGGAGGGACAGGCTGTCCGTAAGCATTTCGTCCTGGGATATACTCAGCGCTTGCACCGGGCGCCATCGCTACGCAGTCCGGGCCGGCAATGAGCCCCTGTTGAAGTTGTGCGGCATTTGACCACCGCGGCGCGTGGTATCCGCGCTGACCGGTTTCATAGGCGCCACTCTGCGCTGTCTGAGGGACGATCATGAACAGTATCGCCATGGCGATGGCAAGCCAGCAGATGATCATTTGTTCGAATGTATGGGCTTCGTGTCTCATGGCATTCAGCATAGGCCAATTCCGCTTAATGCGGCCCTAACGGAAGCACTCAAAATCTGACAAATCTGACGACCATCATTAACGAAATTTTATATTAGACAATCAGACTTCAAAAAACGTCCAAGCCATTGGAAAGGCGTAAACAAAATATGATGGTGCTATCCATCTTCTTGCTTCATCAGTGCACGGACAAAAAAAGGAAATGACAATGTGTAACCGTTTCGATAGTGTTCCAAAAAAAAGCTATGTCTGTTCTGGACCGGAACACGTCACAGCCTCGTTAAGAGGCGCAGTATTTGGTCCAAGTCTTGGGAGGAAGACAGCTCCGGCGCCTCATTTGATTTTGAAGATGTGAGCGCGGCTTATCCTGAAGTGCCTCTTGCCAGTTTTGCGTACAAGCAGGGTGTTCGCACTATCAGATCATAAGTCTGGAGCATTGAGACTGCGAAGCAAGGTCTTATGGACCTTGCTTCTTTTTTTGCCCTTTTTTTATCGGCCTGGCCAAAACTAACCACGCACCCGGGCATCTTCAAAGCGTGGCAGAAATGGAATGTCGTCGAGAGTGACAACACCCCCTTCTACCAGCCAATAGATCATTGCGAAGACAATCGCGGCGACGATGGTGGTGGCAATCATTTTGCGTCCAAGCCTCGGTGCGACCGGCGCACTCTTCTCCGTACCGGGTACGACCTCGCCTGCTTCGTGCTGCGTTCTGATTCCGAAGGGTAGAACCGCGAACAGTACGATCCACCAGATCACGAAATAGATCGCCACCGCCAACACAAGATTCATCGGATCATATATCCAGGCCTTAGGCCTGCTCCAGCTCAACCAGCGTACCGTTCAGATCTTTTGGATGCAGAAACAGAACCGGTTTGCCGTGAGCCCCGATTTTTGGTTCGCCATCTCCAAGGATCCGCAATCCCTTCTGCGTCAGACGGTCGCTCGCAGCGTCGATGTCATCCACTTCGTAGCAAATATGATGGATCCCGCCGTCCGGATTGCGTTCAAGGAACTTCGCGATTGGCGATCCCTCCCCCAACGGCTCCAGAAGTTCAACCTTTGTGTTAGGGAGTTCAATGAAGATGGTTGTGACGCCGTGATCAGGTTGGGGTACGGCGTCAGAGACCTGGGCACCCAGAGTTTCGCGATAGAGTGCGGCTGCTGCATTAATGTCCGGTACGGCGATAGCGATATGATTCAATTTGCCGATCATAGTCGGTTCCGGCCCTCCTGTGGCGCCAAGGGGTGATTTGTCTGTCCGCCAGTCTATATCACTGTGACCATGACACTGCAGGGCGGTTTTTTGCCCCAATGTGCATTGACCTCACCGCGTATCGCCCTGCGAACCGCTTCCGCGACAAGGGCACTGTCCCGCCTGCGTGGTCGTGGAAGGCCCTCCACTACACCTTGTGCGGCATTCAGAGCGATTTCAGAAAACAGTGTTCCGTCTTCTGTTTCCGCCGGAACGCCGATGATGGTCACTTGCGGTTCGGCAAGCAGATCTCCGTTTTTGTCCAGGACAATGGACATGGCGATAGCGCCGCCAAAACTAAGGCGGCGGCGTTCCGCGACTGATCCATCTCCTGCGGAAACGAGAATTCGGCCGTCCATGTAAGTTCGGCCGGAGGGCGCGTCATCGATCACTTCTGCAGGACCCGGGCACAGGCGGATCATTGATCCGTTGCGCCCCGAGACAATAGACTTCACACCCTGCTCAGCAGCGAATTTGACCTGTGCTTGCAGATGGCGCGGTTCACCGTGCATGGGGATCAGGACCTTGGGTTTTGTCCATTTGTAGAGTTGTTGCAATTCGCCTTGACGCGGGTGCCCGGACACGTGGATCGGCGCGTCGGCATCGGTGACGATTTCTATCTCACGGTCGATAAGATCATTCTGTATCCGCCCAACTGCTTTCTCATTTCCGGGAATTGTACGACTTGAGAACAGAACCAGGTCCCCGCGAGAAAAAGTTACGCGGGGATGAGAGTCTGATGCGATGCGTGAAAGTGCTGCGCGTCTTTCACCCTGACTGCCGGTACACAGGGCGAGCACTTTTTCACGGGGAAGATGACCGTAGTCATCTTCAGTCAAGAACTCATAACCAGCGGGCAGATATCCCGTTTCCTCCGCGACCTGGATGACGCGTTTCATGGCGCGCCCGACGACAACGACGTGACGGTCGCACGCAACAGCGGCATCCATGGCCGTACGCAGCCGTGCCACGTTCGACGCGAAAGTTGTCACCGCAACACGGTGCGGCGCCTTGGAGACAATCTCGGAAATACTCTTCGCGACATCCGTCTCCGAAGCAGACACGCCTTCGCGTACTGCATTCGTTGAGTCGCAGACAAGAGCGTCCAGTCCGTCTCTGCCGATCTTGCTGATCCGCGCCTCATCAGTGGTAGACCCGACCACAGGCGATGGGTCGAGTTTCCAGTCGCTTGTATGAAAAGCAGTGCCGGCATCGGTTTGAATGAGCAACCCATTCGTCTCAGGAATTGAGTGTGCCATGTTGACCAACTCGACATGGAAGGGCCCGACATCAAGTTTGGAGCGGCATGGTACTTCCTCAATGGGGATTTCGCCCTCCAGGCCTTCCTCGATGAGTTTTGCGCGTAGGAGTGCGGCGGTAAATGGCGTTGCATAAAGCGGTGCCCTCAACCGCGGCCAGAGCTTCATGACGGCTCCAAAATGGTCCTCGTGCGCGTGGGTAAGAATGATCCCGCAGAGGTTGTCCCGTTCCTCTTCGATGAAGCGGATGTCGGGTAGAATGAGCTCCACGCCTGGCTCCGCCGGTCCGCCGAACGTCACGCCCAGATCAACCATCAGCCAGGAACGCCTGTGCGAGGGGCCAGTGCCATATAGGTAGAGATTCATGCCGATCTCGCCGACTCCGCCAAGGGGAAGAAAAACGAGTTCGTTTAAAGAATTAGCGATGTTTTTTGCCATATAAGATAAGGAGTGAAATGGGGTTTCTCGGTTATAGCGGGAAAATGTCGCCAGTGGTAATGCGTCTTTCGATGCCCTCGGCCTCCTTGAGGATCAAGGCTCCGTCCTCGTCAATTCCCTGAAATAATCCGTTGATCTGTTCTCCGGCAAGTCGGACTTCAAGGGCACTTCCCACGGGCAACGTCCGTTCGGCCCAGGAACCGCGAATATGGCTAAAGCCTTCGCCGCTGTCCCATACCGAAAGCCACTGGGCGCATGCTTTTGCAAGGTGCTGCAGCGCGCGCGCGGGATCTGCTGTGAGCCCGTGAATCGCAAAATCGGTGGCTGGGTAGTCGGTGTTCTCCGGGTGCTTGGCGAGATTAAGTCCCACACCTATGACCACGGCCAATGCACCTGAGGTATCAGTTGTGCTTTGGAGCAAAATGCCGCCTGCCTTCATGCCGTCTAGAAGAAGGTCGTTCGGCCATTTGAGTTTGATGTCTACTGTTGTGTCTTCCGCCAGGGCGAAGGCGGTGTCGCAAACCGCAAGGGCGCCGACAAACCCAAGCTGTGAAGCCGTTCCGGCTTCACAGCCAGGACGCAGCAGGAGACTTGCAAACAGGTTCCCGGAAAATGATTGCCATGTCCGCCCGTACCGCCCTCGCCCTGCTGTCTGGCCTAGCGCACAAATCCATAGGCCGCCGGGTTCATCACCGTTTGCAAGCCGCATGGCCTCTGCATTGGTTGAATCCAGTTCCGGATAAGTCGCCAAACGAAACCCTTGCGGGAGGGCGATCTCTTGCAGGTCCATGCTGTTAGAACAGAGACTTTGCCGCCACGCTCGCAGCGGCGACCAGCGGTGCCGGATAGGCAAAGAATAGAATTACAAGCAGTCCCGACACACCCAGTACCGCTTTCAGGCCTTCAGGCATGGGTTCGAATTTTTCAGCCGGCTCATCGAAATAGATAATCTTGACGATACGCAGATAATAATAAGCCCCTACCACGCTGGACAGGACGCCGATAACCGCGAGCGTATAGAGCCCGGCGTTGATGGCCGCGAGAAACACGTAGAATTTGGCAAAGAAACCGGCAAGTGGCGGAATGCCTGCGAGCGAGAACAACAGCATGGCCAGTAGGAAGGCCATTGGTGGATTATTGCGGGAAAGCCCTGCCAGTTCGTCAATGTCTTCAACCATGCCGTCACTGCGGCGCATCGACAGAATGCAGGCGAAAACGCCAAGGTTCATAACCAGATATATGGTCAGATAGACGATTACGGCCTGAGCACCGGCCGCATTTCCCGCCGCAAGACCGACAAGCGCATAACCCATGTGCCCAATCGAGCTATAGGCCATCAGCCGTTTGATGTCGGTCTGCCCGATAGCTGCAAAAGCCCCAAGGATCATGGATGCGATCGAGATAAAGACGACTATCTGCTGCCACTGCGGTGTGATTTCGGGGAACGCGGCAAGCACCGCGCGCAGGAACATGGCCATCGCGGCTACCTTGGGGGCTGCCGCAAAAAATGCCGTAACCGGGGTCGGTGCCCCTTCATAGACATCAGGTGTCCACATGTGGAAGGGCACTGCCGAAACCTTGAATGCGAGACCTGCAAGGAAAAAGACCAGGCCGAATATGAGACCGAGATTGGTTTGGCCGAGCGTGGCGGCTGCCGCAATTCCGGAAAAACCGGTGGTGCCGGTAAAGCCGTAAATCAACGAACATCCGTAGAGCAGCATTCCGGATGAAAGTGCTCCGAGAACAAAGTATTTGAGCCCGGCTTCGCTGGACCTCACGGAGTCCGTCCGAAAAGCGGCGATGACATAAAGCGCGAGGCTCTGCACTTCAAGTCCGAGATAGAGCGCGATGAGGTCGTTCGCCGAGATCATCATCATCATGCCGAGGGTGGCGAGCACTATGAGGATTGGATATTCAAACTTCTCAAGCCGTGCGCGGCGCATATAGTCGAACGACATAAAGATCGCTGCGGCCGAGCCAATAAGCGTTAGAATCTTCATAAACCGGGCAAAGGAATCAACGATAAATGCCCCGTCGAACAGGACTTTTCCGGTCGCCGGCATGATCGCAACCAGGACGGCTGCCAGGAGCAGCAGGGCGATAGATGCCCAATTTACAACTTCAGCTGAACGTTCGCCCCTAAAAGCACCCACCATAAGCAAAGCCATTGCCCCAACAAGCAGCAGGATTTCCGGCAATGCAGGCAAATACGTCACGAAAACGGAAACGGGTGCGGTTTCGTTCATGTCACTTCCCTATCGCGCCATGGCCAGTGCGGCTTGCTGTGCCGCCGCGAGCGCGGATTCATAATTCTTTATGAGATTCTGGACTGAGACCGCCATCACGTCGAGCAAGGGCGCGGGATAGAATCCAAAAAGAATGGTCAGTACGACAAGCGGTGCCATCACCACCACCTCACGGGTTTCAAGATCCGTGATGCCTTTGAGTTCCGGCTTCTCGAGGGGTCCGAAGATGATGCGCCGGTAGAGCCACAGCGCGTAAGCCGCAGACAGAATAACGCCTGTGGTGGCGAAGAATGCGACCCAAGTGTTCACCCGGAAGGCACCAACCAGCGTGAGGAATTCACCGACGAATCCGCTCGTGCCTGGCAGGCCGACATTGGCCATCGTAAAGACCATGAAACAGAATGCGTAGAGCGGCATGCGGTTTACGAGGCCACCATAGGCGTCGATCTGGCGCGTATGCATACGATCATAAATGACCCCTACGCACAGAAAGAGCGCTGCCGAGACAATGCCGTGGCTCAGCATCTGGAAGATGCCGCCCTCAAGCCCCTGGGTTGTCAGTGTGAACAAACCCATGGTGACAAAGCCCATATGGGCAACGGAAGAATAGGCAATGAGTTTCTTCACGTCCTCCTGTGCCAGCGCCACGAGAGACGTGTAGATGATAGCGATAACCGACAGAAGGAAAATGAGTGGGGCGAACTGCTCCGTGGCCAGTGGGAACATCGGGATTGAGAAACGAAGAAAGCCGTATCCACCCATCTTCAGAAGCACAGCTGCCAGGACTACGGAACCTGCCGTCGGGGCTTCAACGTGCGCATCAGGCAACCAGGTGTGCACCGGCCACATTGGCATCTTCACGGCGAATGAAGCCAGGAAGGCAAACCACAACCATGCCTGCATCTCCACCGGAAACTTGTAGACGAGGAGCGCGGGAATGTCGGTCGTACCAGCCTCCCAGTACATGGCCATAATGGCCAGCAGCATCAACACGGACCCGAGCAGCGTGTAGAGGAAGAATTTGAAGCTCGCATAGACACGCCGTTGACCGCCCCATACGCCAATGATGAGGAACATGGGGATCAGGCCGCCCTCGAAGAACAGATAGAAGACCACCAGATCGAGCGCACAGAAGACGCCGACCATCAGCGTTTCCAGTATTAGAAAGGCAACCATATATTCCTTCACGCGCGACTGGACCGCTTTCCAGCTTGCCAGGACACAGAGCGGCATAAGGAATGTGGTGAGGATGACGAACAGCATCGAAATGCCGTCGACACCGACGCGATAGTTTATTGAGCCGCCGAGCCAACCGTACTCTTCCTGAAACTGGAAGACGTGTGTGGTCGGGTCGAACTCGATCCAGATCACCAGCGACAGAAGGAAAGTGATCAGCGTCGTCCATAGGGCGACGTAACGGGCATTGCGGACGGCGATCTCGTCGTCGCCCCTGATTGCGAGGATAAAGAGTGCCCCCAGGACCGGCAGGAAGATGATCGCGGAGAGTATCGGCCAGCCAATCGTCATGAGCCGGCTCCCGGAGCAAACATGAAGTAGGTAATGAGCAGCGCCACGCCGATTAGCATGGCGAAGGCGTAGTGATACACATATCCACTCTGTAGCCGGATCATGCCCTTTGTGACATCGAGCACGCGCGCGGAAACACCATCGGGTCCGAGACCGTCAATGGTTGCACCGTCGCCCTTCTTCCAGAGAAAGCGTCCGATCCGTATCGCCGGTTTGGTGAATACGGCATCATACAGCTCGTCGAAGTACCATTTGTTCAGCAGGAACAGATAAATCGGGCGGAACGCTTCGGCCAGGTTAGCGGGTGCCGCCGGCGTAATCTTGTAGAACAGCAGAGCGACCAAGAACCCGGTTGCCATCAGTATAGCGGGCGACCAATGCACCACTGCCGTCACGTGGTGCAGATCTTCGAGAATTTCATTGGACGGTAATACAAACAGCGAACTGCGCCAGAATTCGAGGTGACCCTTGCCAATGAACAGCTCATGGAAGGTGATACCGGCAAAGATCGATCCAAGCGCCAGCAGGCCAAGTGGGATCAGAATAATCAGCGGCGACTCATGCGCTTTTTTCAGAACATCAGGCGCCGCACGACTTGTCCCGTGAAACGTCATGAAGATGAGCCGCCAAGAATAGAACGACGTCAGCAGCGCTGCAAAGAGCGTAAGTGCGAAAGCATATGTGCTGACGGCGGAGGGCGCGACGAACGCGGCTTCGATGATCGCATCCTTCGAGTAGAAACCAGATAGGAACGGGAAGCCGGTCAGCGCCAGGGTGCCGATAACCATTGCGATCCAGGTATAGGGCACGATTTTTCGCAAGCCACCCATCCGGCGCATGTCCTGCTCATCGTGGAGAGCATGAATGACCGAGCCCGATCCGAGAAACAGCAGCGCCTTGAAAAAGGCATGGGTGAAGAGATGGAATATCCCGGCTCCATATGCACCCACACCGAGGGCAACGAACATGTAGCCGAGCTGTGAACAGGTCGAATAGGCGACCACGCGTTTGATGTCGTTCTGCACCAGGCCAACTGTTGCGGCGAAGAACGCGGTCGTCGCACCGACGAATGTAACGACGCTGAGTGCTGTCGGGGAAAACTCAAACAGCGGTGACAGGCGCGCGACCATGAAAACGCCCGCCGTCACCATGGTGGCGGCGTGGATCAGGGCTGACACAGGCGTCGGGCCCTCCATGGCGTCGGGCAACCAGGTGTGCAGCAGGAACTGGGCTGACTTGCCCATGGCGCCCATGAACAGCAACAGACAGATGGCTGTAAGCACATCCACCTGCCAGCCAAGGAAGGCGAAGGTCTTGCCCACCTGATCGGGTGCGGAGGCGAATACGGTGTCGAACTGGATCGCACCGAAAATGTAGAAAATTGCGAAAATACCCAGCGCGAAACCAAAGTCTCCCACGCGGTTTACGACGAAAGCCTTGATCGCCGCGGCGTTCGCTTCAGGCTTCTGGTACCAGAAGCCGATCAGCAAATATGACATCAACCCGACGCCTTCCCAGCCAAAGAACAGCTGCAGGAAATTGTCCGATGTCACCAGCATGAGCATGGCGAAGGTGAAGAGGGAGAGATACGCAAAAAAGCGTGGCCTGTGCGGATCGTGTGACATGTAGCCAATGGAATAGATATGCACGAGGCTGGAGATGGAGTTGACGACCACCAGCATCACCGCGGTCAGCGTATCGATCCGCAAGGCCCAGGAAACCTGGAGCTCGCCGGACGAAACCCAGCGCATAATCTCAATGCGCGCTTCCTGGCCTTCCAGTCCGACCTGAAAAAATGCGACCCAGGACAGGCCTGCGGCTATGACGAGAAAAGTGCTGGTGACAATTTCGCTGGCGCGTGCCCCGATCAGCCGGCCAAAGAACCCGGCCGTGAGAGCGCCGAGGAGGGGCAAAAAGACGATGGCGTAATACATCCCCTACCCCTTCATCATGTTGATGTCTTCGACGGCTATCGAGCCGCGGTTGCGGAAGTAGACAACCACAATGGCAAGCCCGATGGCTGCTTCAGCCGCGGCAACCGTGAGAACGAGCAGCGCGAACACCTGACCAACGAGATCGCCCAGAAAGGCAGAGAAAGCGACGAAATTGATATTGACCGCCAGCAACATCAGTTCAATCGACATAAGAATGACAATCACATTCTTCCGATTGAGAAAAATGCCGAATATCCCGATCGTGAACAGGATCGCTGCAAGCGTGAGATAATGCGGGAGCCCTACGGTCATCATGGCGCGCCTCCTATAGCCCCTGCCCCGGCTCGACATGCCGGACTTCAATGGACTCTTCGGGTCTGCGCGCGACCTGATCGGCAATGGATTGCCGTTTCACGCCTTCCTTGTGGCGCAATGTCAGGACGATCGCACCGATCATCGCTATCAGCAGGACAACACCTGCCGCTTCAAAGAAGTAGACATACTTCGTGTACAGGATTTGCCCCAGCGCTTCGGTATTTGAAATGCCCCCCGGCAGTGGTGCCGGTGTCGTGATATGGGCGGCCACTTCAGGCGTGATTACCCATGCACCAAGCACGATAATAAGCTCAATCAGCAGGACAATCCCGATCAGTGCGCCAATAGGCAGATAGGCAAGAAAGCCCGCGCGCAACTCCGCGAAATCCACATCGAGCATCATCACAACGAACAAGAACAGAACGGCGACGGCGCCGACATAGACAACGATCAGAATGAGGGCGAGGAATTCCGCGCCAAGCAGAATGAACAGGCCTGCGGCATTGACAAAAGCGAGAATGAGGAAAAGGACGGCATGCACGGGATTGCGTGCGGAGATGACCATAAGCCCCGCGCCCACGCAGACCGTGGCAAAGAGATAGAAAAAGGCGTCTGCGACAATCATGCGTCCGTCCTGTCAGCCCCCGCGTGTCCCGCCTTACCGGTACGGCGCGTCGAGGGAAATATTCTTTGCAATTTCCCGTTCCCAGCGGTCGCCGTTCGCCAGCAACCGCTCCTTGTCGTAATAAAGTTCCTCGCGGGTTTCGACCGCGAATTCGAAATTCGGTCCCTCAACAATAGCGTCGACCGGGCAGGCCTCCTGGCAGAACCCGCAGTAGATGCATTTGACCATATCGATGTCGTAGCGCGTCGTGCGCCGGGTTCCATCGTTGCGCCGCGGCCCTGCCTCGATGGTGATGGCCTGCGCAGGACAGATGGCCTCACACAGTTTGCACGCAATGCAGCGCTCCTCGCCGTTGGGGTAGCGTCTCAAGGCATGTTCTCCGCGAAACCGTGGAGACAGTGGCCCCTTCTCGAAGGGATAGTTCAGTGTCGCTTTCGGCTTGAAGAAATACTTCATGCCCAGCCAGAACGCGGAAACGAACTCCAGAAGCAGTAATGACTTCGCAGCCTGAATTATCCTAGCCA
>DEIT01000135.1:0-13128 GCA_002352635.1 Hyphomicrobiaceae bacterium UBA2767
CCAAATGCACGCGGCACAATAGCCAATCGATCTGCTTGCGACAATCTGGATCACAATAGGATTTACCTGTATCAAAATAGAAACTGCCGATTATTCCGCAATCGTCCAACAGTGCCTTATCCGGACGCTGACAGCTCAAAAATGGCGGGTCGATGAAATCTGCGTTCTCTTTGGACCGCGGCCTGGACTTTGCGCGCCATCGCGGGCGCAGTGCCAAAGGGACGTCTTGGCCACCCACACAACATTGCCAACCCTGGTGGCCAAATGCAGTGGCTTGAGAGGTTTCAAAGATCCCAGTAGCGTATCGCGATATCAGCTTCTGACTCGCGAAATTTCTCATCAAGTTGATCAAGGCCGAGTAGCCCCGATTGCGTATCCGCATATGCGACAACCGACGCCGCATTGAGGGTCGCAAAGTGAAGCGCCCGCTCTACGGGCTGATCCATGGCGATCAATGCCGAAAATGTGGAGGCAAAGGCATCGCCTGCGCCCGCGGTTCCATGAACGTCCGCAGGCGCGGTTGGGCAATAGCGTATGCCATCTGGTGAACCGACATAGGCGCCGTCAGCACCTGCTGTAATGACGACATGCTTGAGCCCAACGCCAAGAAGAGCACTGACAAATCCGGCGAGCGTCATTTCAAAGCCACCGGATGAAAGGCCGCGCGCGACCAGAACGGGCAGCGCTTCGCCGGGTTTCAGCGCGAGAGCCGCCCCGCCTTCGCCGAAACGCGAAACCATGTGCGGCACCATGGCGTCAGCCTCCGCACTGTTGATGGACAAAATGTCGATCAAGGGCAGGCAGGCGTGAAAACCGTCCGCTCGCGTCGACAGTTGCCGGATGCCTGGATTTGTTGAGACCAGGGCCCCATCCATTTTGGCGATCTCTATCAATTCGGGAAAGCAGTCGGCGGACTCATTGCTGAGACTTGAGACATAAACCAGGTCGACCGCAAACATGTCTGCCTTCAGGTCAGAGGCTCGCAGCAGCGTATTCGCGCCGCGAAAGGTGAAGATCGCCGCGTCACGTTCATGGGAAGAGAGCAAGACGCTGGCGCCCGTCGGTGCGTTTGGATCACGCATGACCCACCGCGTGGAGACACCCTCCTCCGACAGCCGCGACAAGATCTGATCTGCCCGCGCATCCTGGCCAAGCTTGATGACCGTCGAAACATCACATCCCAGGCGCGCCAGTGCCACGGCGCTATTCACCGCTCCGCCGCCGCAATGGGTTGAGATTTCAGTCGCTTCGGTCTTGCGGCCTTCCTCGAGCAAAAGGAATGAGGAATCGGCGTTGCGCATTGCCATACGCTCGATGCGATCGCTCTCCACAATGGCAATCGAATCCAGCATTGCACCACCAATTGTAACCGCCTTTATGACTTTCGGTTCGGGCAGTGCCATCTCACACCTCGCGGTTTCGCCGTGGAGGCACCAGCGTATAGGTCTGGACCTCTTTCGAGATGACCATGGGGCCTACCAGAGGATCAAACTGCAGGAAGTGCGCGGTCTTCAGATGGGTCTGAAATGCCACTTCGTCTTCATAGATCTCATAGAGCAGAAATCGTGTGTCCTGATCCGGTGGCATCGCGACGTCAAAGACGTGGCAACCAGGCTCATTGGTCAGCGAATTCTCAGCCTGGGCCAGCACCACCGCGCGGAATTCATCCGCCGTCTCTGGCTTAACCTCGAAATCGACAACAACGACAAACATGAACCTGATATCCGCCTTTCGATGTCATGGCGCATTCCGGGCGCGCAATTTGGCCATTCACTCCAGGACTAGATAGCGCGTCTGGTCGCCTCTCAACAGAAGAAACAGCCTGACGGCTTCCTGATCGCTAGCGCACCGAGAGTTCACTCGGAATTGCTCCGACAGCAACCACTTGCCGTATAGGCTGGCGATTTCGTGCGGGATGAGTCAAAACGCACGGTCTGTTATGATCCTCCTCCACTTGCCACCTGCCTGACCAATGCCAATCAAGAACACAGACGAGGAAACGCCGATGCCGTCCGACAGCATTCCAAACGAGCCGGAAATCGATGCCGAAGAAATGGTCCGCAACATAATCGAATGGGTGGAAATAGAGAGCCCGACCAGCGACGCTGTGGCCGTCAACCGCATGGCTGACAAGGTCGTAGCGGAATGTCAGGATCTCGGGCTCGCAATCGAGCGTATCCCCGGTGAAGACGGATGGGGTGATCTGGTCATCGCCCGCAGTGAAGATGCCAATACCAAGGAACCCGGCATCCTGATCCTCACCCACATTGATACCGTTCAACCCATTGGCACTATTGAGGGCGACAACCCGATCAGGCGGGAGGGCGACAAGGTCTACGGTCCGGGCTCATACGACATGAAGGCGGGCGCCTATATGAGCACATACGCCTACCGTTACCTGCAACGCCTTGGACGCAAGCCACGCCTGCCGGTGACCTTCATGTTCATGTCCGAAGAAGAAGTGGGAAGCCCATTCTCCCGCAAGCACATCGAGGCGGAGGCGGCAAAGGCAAAGTATGTTCTCGTCGCCGAGCCCGCGCGCGATGGCGGCAAGGTTGTCGTTGCCCGCAAGGGGGTTGCGGATTTTGTGATGCGCGCCACGGGTCGCCCGGCTCATGCCGGCGCCATGCACCAGGATGGACGCAGCGCAATCAAGGAGGTCGCCCGCCAGATCCTGGAGATAGAGGAGATGACCGACTACGAGCGCGGTGTGACCTTCAACGCCGGCATGATCAAGGGCGGCACCGGCATCAACGTCGTACCCCGCGAATGCGAGGTGCATATCGACATGCGTGTGGTCACGCCAGAGGACGGGGAAGAGTTCACCGAGAAGCTGCTGAACCGGAAATCGCACGATCCTGACGTTGAGATCGAGGTTACCGGTGGATTGAACCGTCCGCCCTACCAGATGAGCGAAGGCGGAAATGCGTTGTTCGAATTTGCACGCGAGGCCTGCCAGGAACATGGCCTTGATCTGCAATACACGCCTATCACGGGTGGGGGTTCCGACGGCAACTATAGCGGTGCAATGGGTATCCCGACTCTTGATGGCTTGGGCGTCGACGGCGCTGGCGCCCACACGCTTGATGAACATATTCTGGTCTCGTCGCTCTTACCGCGTACCAAGATGTGGATCAAAATGTTCGAGCGCCTGGAGTAATTCTGCCGGCTTTCAATTGTGTGTGACAGGCACGCAAATGTGTCTCACACACGACTCAATCCCGTGCTTGAATGGTCTGCAATTCAGCCTTTGTAATCCCGAAGGGACGTTACATGACCAAGCCATCGCGCAATGCCATTTCCTCGTTTGCCGCAGCATTTTCTCTGGCACTTGTCCTGGCCGCATCACCCATTGCTGCTGAACCGCGAACCGGAGAGAAAGCGCCGGATTTCGTGGGCGTGGACAGCAGTGGCAAGACCCACAAGCTTTCCGATCTGAAAGGCAAAACGGTCGTCCTGGAATGGACCAACCATGACTGCCCGTTCGTCAAAAAGCATTATTCGACAAGCAACATGCAGAAGCTGCAGAAAGAGGCGACGGGCAATGGCGTGGTCTGGCTGTCCGTCATTTCATCCGCGCCCGGCTTCCAGGGTCATGTGAAAGCGGAGAAGGCCGATGCGCTCACGGCAGAACGGGGCGCGTCACCCACTGCCGTCATTCTCGATGCGGAGGGCGATATCGGTCGGGCCTACAATGCGCGCACGACTCCGCACATGTTCCTCATCGATGAAAAAGGCACCCTCGTCTACAAAGGTGCAATCGACGATAAACCCTCCGCCAACAATGCGGATGTGCCGATTGCGAGGAACTACCTACGCGAGGCGCTGGCGGCGGCTGGCACGGGCAAGCCGGTCGACCCGGATTCGACGCGCCCCTATGGCTGCTCGGTCAAATACGGAAGCTAGCCAACTGCCTTCATGAGCGCGGAGACATTCGCCTCTTTCTCAAGGGCGTCAATGCGGGCAATCGCTTCTGCGGTCCGTTCGGCGCCGATAACAGGCGTGGCGAGAGAGGCGAATTTTTCCGACAATCTCCGCCACTGCTCTTCCGTGTCTGCGGCGGGCACACCTACATTGTCTTCCGCCGCCAGCGTGCGCCCGTCTTTTAGCTGAAGCGTCACCACCGCGGCGGAACGGTCCATTTCCTGCACCGGATCCAGCAACATGCGTTTGCGCGCCTCGACATAGCGCGGGTCGGTGGCGTTGGCGTCGCTGTAGGTTTCCAGGGCGCCAGTATCGGCGCCATCGAGGCCCATTGCCGCGAGATGATTGATTGAGAATTTTATCTCAAGACCGGTCGCCGGCTCCGGAATACAACACACCGAGAGATGCGTTTCCCGGAATTTAAGCTTCGCTGTCTCAACATCATCCAGACCAATGTCATGTTCGTCGCGAAGTCTGCGAATGGCATTGAGCGAGGAATGCGTGAGGAAACAGGCCGCGTGATATTTATAGAGCATGTCCTCCACGGCATATGGTGCATCGTCGCTACCGCGAATGGCGGCCGCATTGAACCCCGGCGCCGTGGCCTGAGAAAAACCATGAGCACCCTCGATAGCCTCACTGCTCGCAGTGAACCCACGCGCGGCAAGCCGTGCTGCCAGCAGCCCGTTCATGGCCGCCTTGCCTGCGTGAAATGGTTTCGTCATGGTTCCGAAGTTGGCCTTGAGGCCTGACGCCTGCGACGCGGCAATGCCGAGCGCATTTGCCGTCGCTACCGCATCGAGGCCCATCAGCCGCGCGCAGGCTGCAGCCGCGCCGAACGTGCCCATGGTGCCCGTCGCGTGGAACCCGGCCTCGTAGTGGCCCTCGTCGCACATCTCGCCGAGCGAACAAGCGACCTCGGTCCCGACAATGAAACTCGTCAGTAAATCCTGACCGCTAGTGCCAAGCACCTCTGCCAGGGCCAGAACTGCTGGTGCAATGCATGCGGTTGGATGGCCGTGCAGCTTGCGATTGACATCGTCATAGTCAAGAGCATGGGCCGTAGCGCCGTTAACGAGTGCGGCATCCAGCAACCGCGCATGCGTGCCATCCGCAAAAACCGTACACAGCCCTCCGCCTCCGTCGAGTAGTTCATCGCGCAATATGGCGGCCAATGGTTCAGCATGTCCGGCCACAGTGCAACCAATCGAATCGAGCAGCACATGTTTCGCACGCTCGTAGGCGGATGCGGGAATGTCTTCTGCACGAACGCTCGCAGTCCACTCTGCGGCATCGGCGGTTACCGGAAACGGCGCTTGGTTCAATTGATCACATTGTTCCGCGACGCTCATTGGTAGTTCCTCCCTCTTCGTATCTTGTCAGAGAATAGCGGATTGCCCATGCATATGCATCGGTCCTACAGGCCGCGCCATATTCAATTGCCGCCGAGCGGTACGTTCCAAGCTTCCCTTGCAGCTACTTTCGCATTCTCATCGATATTGTCACCATGGGAGATAATGATGCGGTCGAAATCCCACTCCATAATACGGCTCAGGCAAGTCCCAACCGCCTTCTTGTCTCCCCAGCCAAGCTGATATTCAGGAGCAGGTCGTGGTTTGTTCCACATGTGAAATACAACCTTCCACCACAGCTTCAACCTCCAATCAGTACCCCGCGTCGCATCGCCAATGTTTTCGATGAGGTCGACCAGAACGAGCGTCCGACTGGCCTTGTGAAAGAACGCAACTTCCCATATGAAACGCGTCCCGCGGACCAGAACCTGCTCAATCTCATTCGCCCAGGCGGGCGGTGCTTGGTCGGAGAGAAACCAATCGAACTCCATCTCCGGTCGTTTGCGTTCGATGCCAGGGCAAATATAGGTCTCGGCGTCTGGGAAAGCCTGCTGGGCCGAAGGTATGTGGAAATAGTGGTACGACCCCGGCGCCACAAGGAAAGCGGAGCTCCCAAGCTTGGCTATTTGGGTAACGACGGCATCATCGATATTGCAGGGCGAATGAAGCAACAAGCGGCCATCTTCAAGCCGGATGATCGTCATGCGGGCCGAAAAATCCAATCCAGAATAGTGGACCGGATAGTCGGCAGTCCAGATAGTGTCCGGCGTATGTTCAACCAGTTCCATTGTCTGGCCATCGCTCTTGTTTCGGCTTAGTCGCGATCTTCGGTCCTGAATGTCCCTGTATGCGAGGACATGATCAGAGAATAATGGACTTACAGCGCATACGCATCAGCCCCAGGGGCCGCGCCGCTTGTCGATCCCGAACGGCCGCGAGTTCGCGCCCTGAAACAGCTGCACATACTTGTCCTTGAAGAAAGGCACAAGCGCCATACCGGCAACAAAACCGCCGACATGGGCCCAGAATGCGACGCCGGGCACATTTGCCGGTGCCATCGCGGCACTCACAAGCTGCATGACGAACCAAATTCCCAGAACCATCATGGCCGGGACATGGGCGATCCAGAAGATAATACCAATGAACAGCAGCACCCTGACGGTCGCATGCGGGTGGAGTAACAGATACGCTCCGAGCACTCCGGAAATCGCTCCGCTTGCGCCAACCATGGGAATTTCGGAGGTTGTATTGAGCAGCCCTTGTGAGAGTGCCGCCGCCGCTCCGCACAGGAGATAAAAAACGAGGAACCGGGAATGCCCCATGGAGTCCTCTACATTGTCGCCAAATATCCACAAGAACAGCATGTTGCCGCCGAGATGCATCCACCCGCCATGCATGAACATTGAGGTGAAGACCGTCGCCCATGTGGGCACCGTCGACAGCTCCGGGCTCAACTCGCCAAGGCCAAAGAGCCGCGCCGGGATCATACCCAACCGATAGATTGCGGCTTCACCCGCCTGCTGGCCCAACGACGCCTGCCATAAGAACACAGCCACGCAAATCCCGATGCATGTCCAAGTGACATAGGGGCGGATGTGGCTGGGATTGTCGTCGGAGATTGGAAACATGCCGTGCTCAGTTGTCTAGCGTCGGCACGACGCTCTGTTGACATTCACAAAGAGCCATTATCGAGATCCAGGAGGGATTTGAATTTTCCGACATTGTCCTGAATGTATTCGGGCATCTCATTGAGCGGTGCCACCGCGATTTCGGAATCGAACATGGACCGGCGCTGGTCGATACGCTCCTCGACAGCCTCTCCCCTGAGATCTTTCAGCTTGAGCCGGTCTGGTGCCTTATACGCGGCTAGCTTATCCCGGATGGTTTCCGGATCCGCCATGAACGAAAAGTGCCAGCAGCCATCCGGAATCGTTCGCCGGCGCAGGAACGCCTTGTGCCGCCAGGCCGCATAGGGGTGCCACATCAACCCTTCCAGCCACGCCGGCAAAGACGCGCTGCGGCGCCCCTTGGTTGTCCGCACCAGCCAGCCATCGCGGAAACTCCTGTATTCGATCATTCGCGATGTCATGACATCCTTGCGACCCATCAGCCGCCAGTTCAGTTTGAAGTGGTAGTAGACCCCTTCAAAATAGGTGATGTGGCCCGCTGCTGTTTTGAGCGCTTCCGTCAGGGCTTCAGGCTTGGGTATTTCATCAGCGTCGGAGACAATAATGATGTCATTGCCCTGAGCATGTTCTAGTCCCCGGCCGATTGCCGAACGCTGATGGGCTTCGCGCACGAATGTGCTTTCGGCCACCTCAGGCATATCGTCGATGACGACATGGATGATCTTGTCATGGAAGTGAGAAAAACGGGCCTTGTGTTCTTCATAGACAAGAGGCTTGGGCTGTCCAGTAAAGGTGCGTGTCGACTCGACCAGCACGAAATGGTCCACGAGCGGGTCAAGCGTATGGAGCCTGATCTCAAGGATATCGAGTTCGTTGTAGAAAACGAAACAGTCGAAAATTTTTCTGGGCTGGCTTTGACTCATACGATAGCTGCACCGAGGAAAGTCATGATAATTTGCGGAGCACGGTAGCCACGGCAATTTCTTTGGAATTCGGTGCGCACTTAAATCATGTGTGCACGTAAAGCTGCAACCGCCTTCATCCTGTTCGGAGCGGATCACGCTCTCAAGATTGAGGGACAAAACGCAATTTGATAGCTTCCCTCGACCTGGCCTTATTGCTGGAGCGAATGCTTGAGCATCGCCCGAACCGATACCGTTTTGCGCCTGACACGATCCTGGAGGCTTGTCGGGAACAAAGCGGTATATGCATCGATCTCGCGCGCGAGATAAATTTTGAACACCTCAGCGATTTCTATGACGCTGTTCATACGACACCTGCTGGCAGCAAGCGGATAGCGGAGTTTCTTTGTTCCCAGCTCCGCGAGTTGCGCTGACAAGTCCAATTGTCTGACCGATACAGAATAGGCGTTGTAGCCGGAACGCATCGCTCTATGTTCCGCCCGTTTGTGCCAATCGCTCCAACATCGCTTTCACCGCTTTGATCTGGTGGGCGTCGCGCGTGAGAAAATCAGGCCCGGTATAGCCCCACCAATCCCAGCAACCGCGCGGGTTCACGGTGCTTTTCGAGATTTGTGGATAGAGGACAATGAGCTGGTTCGAAGCGGCCCAGCGATTGTAGCCGGCGCCGGCAATGAATGCGTCACCAACAGCCTCCCGGCTTTGCCGACAGCCGTGAAAAACGATGTGGACACGGCATGCTCCATTTGCCTCGTCACCCTCCTTGCTGCAGCTCTCAGGAATGAAAATCGCGCCCTCGTCGTCAAGGCCGTGGTCTGATGTCTTTGCGAATTCTGCCTGAGAGAAAATCAACATGTCTCCTCTATTTTCAGCACTCGGCGATTTCAGGGACCCATATATGTGCTTCAGGATGGCGCCGGCCTGATCGTAGTCGCAATCATTCACGAACGGGCTTGCAGTCGTTTCGCAGGAACCGCCGCTATCCTCGGTGATGAACCCGTGACCCGCATCCAGACCAGTCTCGAGTGCAATATTCTGTTCTTTGACTCCGCTATCCCGGTAAAGCTGTGCCGCCTTGCGTACCAGTGAGGGCGCGACCGTTCGGTCCGACTTGCCAGCAAAGAGATAAATCCGGTCGCTCTTGAGGCCGTGGATCGGATCAATGACGCTCTGTTCTGCCCGTTCGCGCACACGCTTCGCAAGGCGCGCAACGTCGGGCACGCCGAGCGCCGCCATCACCGTTCCGGTGCAGCCGTTTATCGCCCGGTTGAGGTTTTGCGAGAGTGCTACGGCCCAGGCGGGCGTAAAACGTCCGAATACGCTCTCCGCGCAACCGTAAGGCCCCCCGGCAACGATGCCCGCGCCAATGATCAGGCTCGAATAGGCAAAATGAAACTGGCCGGCCATATAGGCGCCTGAGGAGAGGCCTGAGACGGACGTCTGCGTGATGTCCGCGCCGAGTGCCGACAGTTGAGACTGCTCCTCACAGCCAGCGAGTCCCATGAGCAACAATGCACATACGCCAGAGCGCAAACGCTGCTTCCAAAATGCCGCCTCAGGCGCGGGTAAGATAGTGCATGGAGAACAGATCGTTCTGATCGGTCCAAACCTGAGCCGACGTCCATCCTGCATCTTTCGCGAGGGCTTTGAACCGCGGAATCGTAAACTTGTGTGAGTTTTCAACGTGAATACGTTCGCCTGCCTTCAGTGAGAATTTTCGCCCGAGAATCTCAAACGCCTGGTCCGCAAGTGATTCAACATAGATCTCTATCCGGCCGATCTTGTCATTATAGATCGCCTTGTGGGCGAAGCGTGAAATAACGAGATTGCCGTCGAGTTCCCTGTTAACGCGGCGCAGGAGATTGAGCGTAAATTCCGCGGTAACGCCTTCCGAATCATCATAAGCAGGCACAAGAATTGCCTGATCCTTCTGCAGATCTACCCCGATCAGCAAATCGCTGTCAGGCCCGAGCAGATCACCCGCGTCGGAAAGAAAATCAATCGCGGCATCCAGTTCGAAATTTCCGATCGTTGAACCAGGAAAAAATCCCAACTTGCGCGCATTCGCGATCTCGTCCGGCAGATCAATGCCCTGGCTGAAATCGGCATGGACGGGATAGAGCGAAAGACGCGGAAAATCAGCCCTCAGCCGCGCCGCAGCTTCCTTGAGCGCTGCGTCGTCGATATCGATAGGTACATAGGCGGAAGCACCGGTGAGGTTCTCCAGCAAGATATGAGTCTTGCGGCTCGACCCGGACCCGAACTCGACCACGGCGCACCCTGCACCGACCCGTTCCGCGATTTCGGGTCCGTGTTTGGTGAGGAGGCCGATTTCCGTACGCGTCGGATAATACTCGTCAAGCCCGGTAATATCCTCGAACAGCTCCGATCCCCGCGCGTCATAGAGGAATCGGCAGGGGATATTCTTATGCGACTGCGCAAGGCCAGATAGTACGGCTTCGGCAAACTCATCGGAAAATTGTGCAGTCTCGATTTCGCAAATGCTGGAGGTCATTGATCCTCGGCGAGGCGCAGGCCCATAAACTGCCAGCGCTGATGGGGATAGAAGAAATTGCGATAAGTGTGCCGGGAATGGCCGTCCGGCGTCACACAGGATGCCCCTTTGAGCACGAATTGAGAACACATGAATTTGCCGTTGTATTCACCGACGGCGCCTTGCGGAGGACGAAACCCCGGATAGGGGCTGTAGTGGCTCTGCGTCCACTCCCACACATCACCGAACATTTGCAGGAGGGACCCGTTTGACTTACCTGCCGGAGACGGCCGGTAGGCCGCGCTGCCAAGCGTACGGCCTTCCTCCGCGAGCTCCGAAGATGCACGCTCCCACTCAAATTCGGTTGGCAACCGCCTACCAGCCCAGCGTGCAAAAGCGTCTGCCTCATAGTAACTCACATGAGTCACAGGTGCCGCCGGGTCAATGGGGCGGATGCCAGCGAGCGTCATCTGCCGCCAGTCTCCATCGTGATCTTCCCAATAGAGCGGCGCACGCCAATTTTCTGAATTGACCGTTGCCCAGCCATCAGAGAGCCAGAGTGCGGGTGTTTCGTAGCCACCATCGTCCATAAAATCGAGCCACTCGCCCTTGGTTACGCAGCGATCAGCGAGTGCGAACGGGTGCAACAAGACCTCATGGCGTGGCCCCTCATTGTCATATGAAAAGCCTCCACCAGAATGTCCAACTTCAGCAATCCCGCCATCGAAGGCGATAAATATCGCCGGGTAGGACTTGTCCGCCTCTGAGATAACCGCCTGTTTGTATGCAGGGCTCAACGGCTGGCTGCCGAACAACGAGAGAATATCCGTCAGCAACAATTCCTGGTGCTGTTGCTCGTGATTGATGCCCAGCTCAATGATGTCGAGTGCGATATCTTCAACACTACCGGCGTCAAGAAACCGTTCAAGCCCATCATCCACATGAGCGCGGTATGCACGCACAGCATCAGCGCCTGGCCGCGTCAGCAGGCCCCGGTAAGTCCTTGGATGCCGTTCGCCCTTGCCCTCATAATAAGAGTTGAAACAGTATGCGAAATCTTCGTCGAACAGCCTGTAACTCTTGTCCAGCTCCGACAGCAGAAAGGACTCAAAAAACCAGGTGGTATGCCCCAGATGCCACTTCGTCGGGCTAGCATCGTCCATTGCCTGGACAACCTGATCTTCATCGCTCAGCGGTTCAGCAAGAGAAAGTGAGACGGCACGCGTATCAAAAAGACGGCTGCGGAGCGCGCCAACGCGCCCCTTTTTGTATGCAGCAACCGAAACCGGCGCCGCTTTATCTGAGGACATTTTTTCCTCCAACGATCGAATCACAAACATAGGGGACCATTTGTTTGATGGCCACCCATGCACCTGCCGGCCATTCATTGCCCGCAAACAAGACGTTATAGTGACGATCGAAGGGCAAAGTAAGATGCGTGCCGTAACGAAATCGGGACATTAGATGAGCAAATCCGATCCACTTGAAATTCTCGATGGGCGTCAATCGGAGCAGGCAGCAGCGATACAGCGTGGAGCCTGCCGGTTTTTGTGTGCGCTGGGCCATTCGGTGGTTACCGAGCTTTCCCTTTCGACCGGGCATCGGGCCGACATCGTATCGCTCGGGCGGACGGGCGAACTCTGGATCGTCGAAATCAAATCATCTCTCGCCGACTTTCAAGCGGATTCAAAGTGGCCCGAATACCGCGGCCATTGCGATCGGCTTTTCTTCGCAGTGGCATCTGATTTTCCGCTGGACGTGCTGCCCGATGAAACCGGCCTCATTCTTGCTGACCGTTTTGGCGCCGAGCTGATGCGAGAAGCGCCCGAGCACAAGCTAGCCGGCGGCACGCGCAAGGCCGTGACGTTGCGCTTCGCCCGGGCGGCAGCGTTACGGTTGCACGGACACATGGATCCCGGCGTCACCAGCGGATTTCAGGAGTAGATTCCCGCGACCCTATCTCGGCGCGCGCTTGGCGAGGATGCGCTGCAGCGTTCTGCGATGCATCTTCAATCGCCGTGCGGTCTCCGACACATTGCGGTTGCATAGTTCATAGACGCGCTGGATGTGTTCCCAGCGAACACGGTCAGCTGACATTGGGTCCTCCGGCGGCTGTGCCTTAGAACCAGGCGGCGCCATCAGCGCCTTGTAGACATCGTCAGCATCGGCGGGTTTTGAAAGATAGTCCGCCGCGCCCATTTTGACAGCGGTTACAGCGGTGGCGATATTGCCATATCCTGTGAGAACAATCGCACGAGTATCGGGATGCACCTCTTTTAACACCGCGATGACGTCGAGCCCGTTGCCGTCCTCAAGCCGCATATCGACAACAGCATAGTCTGGAGGCTGTTTGTGAATTTGGCCAAGACCCTCGCCCACCGACTCTGCCATCTCCACGATGAAGCCGCGCGATTCCATCGCCCGCGCCAAACGTTGCAGGAATGGCCGGTCGTCATCGACGATCAGTAGAGTCGGCTGTTTGCCCTGGGTTTCCTGTGTGCCCTGCGTCTCTTGAGAGTCCATGTCTCTTTCACTCGCTTATTCGTAGCCGCACGGAGTTTAGCCATACCGCCTTCGTTCGACTAGGTCATGCGCTCATTCATGGTGCACACGCCTAGTTTGGCAACACCGCCTCTTCTTCAACGCCCGTTTCAATTGCCGCGCGCGGCCAGATAATCACTATCTGCGCGCCGTGATCAGGTGCCTTTCGGTTAGAGAACTCAAGACGTGCGCCGGAGCGCTCCAGCAGGGTCTTGGCAATAAAGAACCCCAACCCCATACCATGTCCTTCTCCATTCGCCTTGCTCTCT
>DEIT01000135.1:13150-15385 GCA_002352635.1 Hyphomicrobiaceae bacterium UBA2767
GCAGGGATACCTGGTCCATCGTCGGAAATGCTGATGGAAACCGTGTCCCGGTCCCATTCCGCAAGGACTTCAACGCGGGATTTGGCAAAGTCAGCCGCGTTTTCGATCAAGTTGCCCAGGCCATAAAGAATGCCAGGATTGCGCGCACCGACCGGTTCGATCTGGACATCCTCGTTCTCTTCCGCGTCCGGGGCAGGACCCGCGTTGATATCAATTTCAATATCGAACACACGATGTGGTTCCGCGGCTTCCTCCAGAAGCTGACTAATAGGCATACGAGAGAAAACAGCGTCCGGTTCATCTGAGCCCGCGGTAAGCCTGGTGAGGATATCCCGGCACCGGTCAGTCTGTGTCTTCAACAGCGCCAGATCTTCGCTGTGGGGGCTGTCTTTTGGCAACTCGCGTTGCAGCTCCTTTGCGACCACAGCAATGGTGGAGAGAGGCGTGCCGAGCTCGTGCGCCGCTGCCGCCGCCAACCCATCAAGCGCAGACATGCTTTGCTCACGCATCAACACCGCTTCGGTGGCCGCAAGGGCGTCGGACATTTGCCGAGCTTCTTTGGCGATGCGTTGTGCGTATAAGGCAAAGAAAATGGCACCCGAGACCAGGGCCGCCCAAACACCGGCCACAAACGTAAGTGGCAGGTTTAGAGCTTCGCCCGGATACCAGGGCAACGGCTGATGGAAGAAGGCAAGCAAGGTCGTACAGACGATGACCAGCAACCCCAACCCGAGCGTATGCCCCAATGGCTGTTTCGATGCCGAAACGGTTACCGGTGCAATGATCAGAAATGCAAACGGGTTCTGCAGTCCCCCAGTGAGATACAACAATGCCGCAAGCTGCAGGATGTCATATGCCAGCATCGCCGTCGCATGCTCGCTCCTGAGCCACAGGCGACCTGAGTAGCGCATACGCAGAAAAATATTGAGCCAGGCCGATAGCGAGATGACCAATGCGCACAAACCGATCGGCAAGTCGAAGCCAAGCCCAAAATAAACCAGTGCTGCGGTTACTGCCTGACCAGCAACAGCAATCCAGCGCAGACGGACGATCGTTCTGAGCCGCAAGCGGCTCGCGTTTTCATCTGCGGCTATCGGAGGCATAGGCGGCATCGTCAGAGCTATCCGGCAATGATTGAGGCAGTCCCAATACAGGACCTTTCTCGACATTATAAGGACAATACGCCGCTGTCACAGTTTCGCGAGGCGGGTTGACCTGTGAGCCCAAGTGAGACCCGATGGTGACTCAATTTTCCTACCTCACAAAAGGCGACTGCAAACCATATGTCACCACGCCTCATCATTCTTGTCATTGCTGCGTTTCTTGTCGGTGGCGCCATCGCGGTCAGTCTGTTCGCCCTCAACAATTCACCGTCTGGTCAGCCACGAATCGTCTCCGGCAAGGCACTTATCGGCGGTCCCTTCGCCCTGACTGACCACACAGGGCGCCGGGTCACGGAAAAGGATTTCGCAGGCAAGCACATGCTCGTCTATTTCGGCTACACCTTCTGCCCTGATATCTGCCCAGCCGAGTTGCAGGTCATGTCGGCTGCCCTGGATGCACTTGGTGATAAGGCCAGCAAGGTGACGCCGGTCTTCATAACGGTCGACCCCGAACGAGACACAGTCGAACAGATGAACAGTTACGTCGGGAATTTTCACAACCGCCTGGTTGGACTGACCGGCAGCCCCGAAGACATCAAGAAAGCAGCCAAAGCCTTCCGCGTATATTACGCAAAAGCGAAAGACGAGAGCTCAACGGACTACCTGATGGACCACTCCAGCATCGTCTATCTCATGAGCCCAAAAGGTGAGTATCTCGCCCACTTCGCCTATGGAACAGGCGTTGACAAGATGGCGGAAGGAATAGCGAAATTCCTTTAAGGCGCTGCAGCACTGTGTGGATATCCCAGCGTTTCTCCCGCCTACGTATTGCCATTTGTGCCGCCTTGGCGTAGTATGCTGCACTGCAACATAGGCCGGGTCCGGCCGAACAATCACACATTCCTGGATGGCTCGCTTTTGCCCCTTTATCACCTCTACGAAATGAACCACGCTGCGATGGCGCCGGCGCGAGCCGCGTCTGATATAGCAGCCCTTGCATTCCGGAACCCGCTGAACCCGATTGCCCACACGCCGCTCGGGCGCTCAATGGTGGCCGCGTGCGAGTTATTCGAGCGAACGACGCGCCGTTACACCAAACCTGAATTCGGGATTACCGATACCCTCATTGGCG
>DEIT01000135.1:15466-16231 GCA_002352635.1 Hyphomicrobiaceae bacterium UBA2767
ACCAGGGTTCTGATCGTTGCACCTTTGTCCGGCCACTATGCGACGTTGCTGCGTGGCACGGTTGAGGCAATGCTCCCGCGCCATGACGTTTACATAACCGATTGGACCGACGCGCGTATGGTGCCTTTGGCGAAAGGAACCTTCGATCTCGATGACTATATCGATTATGTCACGGACCTTTTTCACATGTTCGAGGGCAACGTCCATGTGATTGCAGTCTGCCAGCCATCTGTGCAGGTGTTGGCTGCGGTGGCACTGATGGAGGCTAAAGGCGATCCGCATTCGCCTCAAACAATGACGTTGATGGGCGGCCCCATTGATACCCGCGTTAACCCGACGCAAGTGAACATGCTTGCCGAACACCGCAATATTGACTGGTTTCGTTCCAACGTCGTCATGCAGGTTCCGTGGCCACACCCCGGTGTGATGCGTTCGGTCTATCCCGGTTTTCTGCAACTCACCGGCTTCATGACCATGAACCTCGACCGGCACATGGACGCTCACAAGGAACTGTTCCGCCATCTGGTTGAGGGTGACGGAGACTCCGCCGACAAGCATCGGGATTTCTACGATGAGTATCTGGCCGTCATGGACCTGGATGCAGCGTTCTACCTGCAAACGGTCGAAACGGTTTTCATACGTCATGCTCTGCCAAAAGGCGAAATGATGCATCGCGGCACGCGGGTTGATCCCTCAAAGATCAAGCGGACCGCACTAATGACGGTGGAGGGAGAGAAGGACGATATATCCGGCGTGGGACAAACC
>DEIT01000135.1:16282-16568 GCA_002352635.1 Hyphomicrobiaceae bacterium UBA2767
GGTGTGGGACACTATGGCGTATTCAATGGCTCGCGGTTCCGTTCTGAGATTGCGCCAAGAATTTCCGATTTTATCAATACTCATCATGGCGAAGCCGGCATTGTGAGCCGAACTGTACGTTCGCTGCGGAAATCCTGATCTCCATACAAGCATTGGTTTTTTGCAACCATCCTCGTGATAGGCTCCTGTGCCGCAATTGATTCGCGAGGCGCACCGTCTTGGTCTTGTCCTTGTTTTCAAAACCCAAGCCTGAAACGTTCCAGATGAAGACGCCGGGGCTGGACGC
>DEIT01000135.1:16728-22433 GCA_002352635.1 Hyphomicrobiaceae bacterium UBA2767
CTTCGCGGCGGGGACCATGTGGTCCACTTCACTCCCAATGTAAAACGACGCGGTGCCGTGTGGCTGGAAGAAAAGGTTGAGATCGCGTCATTCGATCTGCCAACAATCAATATCGCGGGCTCAGAGGAACACGCGCCGCGGCGGCTGAAGGACTGGCTCAAGCGCGAAGCACGCTCTGATCTGTCTGAGCGCTGCAATGTACATGCGGAAACATTGCAGGTTCGGCCCAAGCGCATCACCGTCAGAGATCAATCGAGCCGCTGGGGCTCTTGCTCCGCAAGTGGAGTTCTCTCTTTCTCCTGGAGGCTAATTCTTGCGCCTTCGGACGTGCTCGATTATCTGGCGGCCCACGAAGTTGCCCATTTGCGCGAAATGAACCATGGACCGCGTTTCTGGAGCCATGTGCGCGAGACCTGCGCGCATTTGGAGAAAGCAAAATCCTGGCTCAGAAAGAACGGTGCGCAGCTACACCGGTACGGCGCTGAAGAGAGCTAGCCGCTCGGCGAGAGCACACCCAGAACCCGGTCGAAGAAAGTACGCTTTCGGCTCAACGCCTGATCAGACGCGGGGCGGGTCTGGGCGAGGGCAGGTTGTTTCGCACCGGGCAGCGGTGCGGAAAGATTTTCCTGGTGAGCGGAAAGCATGATTTCTTTCCACATTTGTGCCGGAAGTGAACCGCCGGTAACCCGCTTCATTGGTGAACCGTCGTCGTTGCCAACCCAAACGCCAGCAACATAGTTCGCCGTATAGCCGACGAACCAGGCATCGCGGAAGTTCTGTGTCGTACCGGTTTTTCCGGCCGCTTGACGATCCGGCAGCGCCGCTCGCCTTGCCGTGCCCGACACCATTGCTTCGCGCATCATGTCGTTCATCGCAGCCACATAAGGTAGTGCGACCGCTCGGACACGGCCCGTGGTGCGGCGCTTGTAGAGAACTTTGCCTTTTGGTGTGCGGATACGTTGCACGATATGTGGTGTCGCGACAAACCCGCCATTGGCAAACGGTGCATAGGCTGAAACGAGTTCAAGCGGGGTGACTTCAGCAGTTCCGAGCGCAATGGAGAGGTTCTTGTGAAGATCCGATTCGATGCCAAGACGCTTGGCGGTACGGGCAACGCGCCAGCGCCCTGCTTCAATTGTAAGCCGCACGGCCACGGTGTTCACGGAGTTCGCTAGTGATTCCCGCATCGTGATCGCGCCACGGTACTTGTTGCGATAGTTCTTGGGCCGCCAGCCATTGATGTTTATGGGCGCATCCTTGAGAATCGTGTTCGGTGTGAGACCGGATTCCAGCGCCGCGAGATAGACGAAAGGTTTGAATGCGGACCCGGGCTGACGGTGCGATTTCACCACACGATTATATTGGCTTTCCTTGTACGACTTTCCGCCAACGACTGCCTTGATCGCACCGCTTATGTCAAGCACAAGCGCTGCTGCCTGCTGCACATTCACTTTTCTTGGCTGAGCCTCCAGAGTCCGGCTAACGATCGTTTGAGCGTCACGCTGGAGGGAGGCGTTTATGGTCGTCTCAACGATAACGTCGGCGCGCCATTCGCCGCCAAGCAGCCGCGGAAGAATCTCGACAACCCAGTCTGCCGCATATTCGTAGCCGGTGATGCCGCTCGGATTTCGGACACGGGCAGGCGATGATATGGCCGCCATGGCCTTGGCCGACGTCAGCAGATTTGCATCCACCATGTTGGCAAGCACGATAGAGGCGCGCTCTTCGGCCAGGCGCGGGTTCCTGGTTGGGGCGTATTTCGACGGTGCCTTGAGCAGGCCAGCCAGCAATGCCGCCTCGGCAACGGTGATCTTTCGCGCGGACTTGCCGAAATACCGCTTGGCAGCAGCTTCGACCCCGTGCGTTCCTGCGCCAAAATACACACGATTCAGATAGGACTCGAGAATCTCATTCTTACTGAGTTGAGTTTCCAGCCATATTGCCAGAACCAGTTCCTGAAGTTTGCGAGTTACCGTGCGCTCTGGCGTCAGGAACAGGTTTTTGGCGAGCTGTTGGGTTATCGTGCTGCCGCCCTCCACAACGGAGCCAGCCTGCACATTCTTGTACATCGCACGTGCAAGCCCCAGCGGGTCAATTCCGAAATGAGCTCGGAAGCGGCGGTCTTCGGTTGCTAGAACGGCATCGACCAAATGGCGCGGCATATGTTTCAGCCGAATATAGCCTCGCCTCAATCCGCGCTCGGCCAGAACCGTGCCGTCACTTGAAACAAGCGTAACATTGGGCGGGCGCTGTTTGATATTGGCCATCACATCCGGCGGCATGGTGAAGGTCACATATGCGACCAGACCCCCGAGAATTATGACGCTCCAAACGCCAAAGACCGTGCCCCAGTAGACCAAACCACGCAGCGCAGACCAGCCGATACCATTTCGGGGCCGGGCGCGTGATTGGCGTCTCGACGTGGCTCGGGATGGGCGCCGTGAGGGCGTCCGTCCCTTTGCCCGCTTAACTGGTTTGCGGGTACGCAATACTCAAATCCTCCGCGTGTACCAGCGGGAAACGAAAACCGTTGGTGATATCGGAAGCAACCCATCTCCGATCCCACTGAAAGTAGGCTCAGCAGCTTTAAGGCTGAGTTAAGAAGGGAGTGTTTGAGGCAGGCGTAAAGAATGCCACAATCAGGCGGACTATCCGCTTCAAGAACCCGAGGGAAAAAGGGCCATGACACTTATCGATTTATCGCGGGAAATCACCCACAGAATGCAAGGGTTTCCAACCCATCCGCCGGTTATCATCTCCCAGTTTGCTAAGCATGACGACGTACGCGAGACCTATGGGCTCAAATACTCTTCCGCCACAAAGTATCTATCGCTGGGTGACCATACGGGGACGCATGTCGACGCGCCCTCACATTTCAATCCAGATCCCAATGCGGCGGCCGTTGATGAAATGCCGCTGGAAGATTTCTTTACTGAAGCTGTCTGCCTTGATCTCTCTCACAAACCGCTGAAGACCGACATTTCGATTGAGGATCTCGAAAAAGCGGAAACAGCAGCGGGTGTCACGATTCAAACAGGTGACACGGTGCTGCTGTATACCGGCTTTGCAGAGAAGACGCTTGGCACGCCCGCCTTCATCACAGATTTCCAGGGACTGACAAAGGAGTCCGCCGAATGGCTTGGCGCCAAGGGGATCAGGATGTTTGGGGTCGAGGCGATTAGTCCGGGCAGACCCGGCAAAAGCAACTTCGAGGTTCACAATGTGTGCCGCGACATAGGCTTTACACACATTGAGGGATTGATAAACCTTGGCGCGGTCGCGGGTAAGGGACGGTTTCGATTTATCGGCTTCCCGCTCAAGATCAAGGGCGGCACAGCGAGCCCCATCCGCGCCGTGGCGTGGATTGACGACTAGCGGCATGTGAGGGAACGCTCTTGAAGATCATCCACATCACCGACTTTCACCTGGTCGCGCCGGGTGAGCCGTTGTGGGGTGAGAACCCTCACGACCGGCTGGATCGTTGCCTCTCAGATATTGCGCAGTGGCACAGCGATGCGGCCTTCTGTGTCATGTCGGGCGACTTGACCAACGACGGCGACCCAGCGGCCTATGCGTGGCTCAAGGAGCGTCTCCAGTCATTCCCGCTCAAGACATTTCTGATGGTGGGCAACCATGACACCCGTGACGGGCTCCTGGAAGCATTTCCAAACGCAGGTCGCGACGAGAACGGCTTCGTCCAGTCGGCGCATGAGACCAATCACGGCGTCTTTCTATTCCTAGACACGCTCAAAGGTCCTGTATCGGAAGGGGAGTATTGTGCCGCACGGCGGGAGTGGCTCACGTGGGCACTGGCAAACGCCAATGACAAGCCGGTGTGGATCTTCATGCATCACCCGCCATTTGAAGTTGGCCTGCCCTATATGGACAGAATCAAGCTCGAGGAGCCGGACGAGTTCACAGAGGTAATCTCAACCCATCGCAACATTCGCCACATCTTTTTCGGCCACGTCCATCGCGCCGCTTTCATCAATTGGCGCGGTATCCCATGTACCTCACTTCCCGGCACCAACCATCAGGTTCCGCTCAATGGAGAGAGTGTTGGCGGATCCTACAGCCTTGAACCGCCTATGTATGGGGTGGTCCTGATTGATCACGACAAGACCGTCGTCCATTTCGACGCCTGTCTCGATCGAACGCCCGCGGAAATGGCCTAGAGGCGATTCGTGTTTCCAACACTAGACGAAAGTAGTATACTACGCGCAAGTCACGCATGAGTTCTGACTCGCGGTTTTTTAGAAGTCGCCGGTCACGCCGCATCCAAAAGTTGGCCAGCGCTAACCCATGGAGGCTGGTATGGATACGCACACTCCGGAATCGCGTGCGCTTTTGTGGACCGGTTCCATCGTAGCTGCGATCGTAGTGTTGGCACTTGTCGCCTATTATGGCGGATTGATCTCAGTCTAGATCTGCAGAAAACTGGCAATCAGGCCCGCTGAAATAGGGCCTGAAACAGCGCAGTGAGTCAGGCTAACGATAAGACTCGCAACGGCGAGGTGGTGGACCCTGCCTCGCCGTTGGTTTGTGTTGAAATCAGGCTCAGCCGCTTACACATCCAGGTTCGCCACATCCAGCGCGTTGGTCTGAATGAACTCACGACGCGGTTCGACCACATCGCCCATGAGCGATGAGAATATCTCATTGGCCTCATCGAGTTCACCGACCTTCACCTGCAGCATGGTCCGTGTATCCACATCCAGCGTCGTATCCCACAGCTGGTCCGGATTCATTTCCCCCAGGCCCTTGTAACGCTGCATGCTGATACCCTTGCGGCCCGCGTCGAAAACCGCGGTGAGCAAATCACTGGGCGCGTGAACTGGCGTTTCTGAATCCTTGCGCTTTAGCGCTGCGGGTCTGGCATAAACTTCCTGAAGGTGTGCCGCATACTGGTCCAGCTTGAGTGCATTCGACGACGCGATGAACGGACCGTCAATGAGGTGCGCTTCCTTTACGCCGCGCAACTCGCGCGTGAAACAAAGCCCTCCTTCTTCCATGGCCTCACCTTCCCATCCGCGTTCGGTTTCCTCAGACAGGACGTCAAGTCGTCTGGCAATATAGTCGGCTGCAGCCTGCGCCTGTTTTTGATCCTTCAAAACGTCCGGATTGAGAGCACCCGCAATCGCCGCCTGCTCAATGATAAAGCGCGGATAACGGCTGTGTAGCCCCTCAAGAATCGAAACCACCTTGCGCGCGCTCTCAACGATGTCGCGCAGATCGTTTCCCGCCCGTTCAGCGTTTTCGCCGGTAACGAGCACCGCATCTTCGAGACCCGAATCGACAAGGAAATCCTGCAAGGAACGCTCGTCCTTGAGATAGGATTCCGACTGACCGCGCTTCACCTTGTAGAGCGGCGGCTGGGCGATATAGAGGTGGCCGCGCTCCACCAACTCCGGCATCTGTCTGTAGAAGAAGGTGAGCAGCAGCGTGCGGATATGCGCACCGTCCACATCGGCGTCGGTCATAATAATGACCTTGTGATAACGCAACTTCTCAATATCAAAGTCATCCCGACCAATGCCCGTGCCGAGCGCGGTAATGAGCGTACCGATTTGATCCGATGAGAGCATCTTGTCGAAGCGCGCGCGCTCGACATTCAAGATTTTTCCACGCAAGGGCAACACGGCCTGAAACTCGCGATTACGCGCCTGCTTCGCCGACCCTCCGGCACTGTCGCCCTCAACCAGGAA
>DEIT01000135.1:22474-40962 GCA_002352635.1 Hyphomicrobiaceae bacterium UBA2767
AAACTCGCTATGTCGAGAGCACCCTTGCGGCGGGTGAGTTCGCGCGCCTTGCGAGCGGCTTCACGCGCGGCGGCCGCTTCCACGATTTTCTGCAGGATGCTTTTGGCATCCGACGGGTTTTCCTCAAGCCACTGCGACAACGCCTCTCCCATGGCGCCTTCGACGATCGGCTTCACTTCAGACGAGACGAGTTTGTCTTTCGTCTGCGAGGAAAACTTCGGGTCGGGCACCTTGACGGATAGCACGCAGGTCAGCCCCTCGCGCGCGTCATCACCGGTGAGCGCCACCTTTTCCTTCTTCGCAATGCCGGACTGGCTGGCATAGGTGTTTACGGTGCGCGTCAGGGCTCCCCGAAAGCCGGCCAGATGAGTACCGCCATCGCGCTGTGGGATATTGTTGGTAAAACACAGGACATTCTCGTGGTAGCTGTCGTTCCACCACATGGCGGCCTCGACGCTGACACCCTCGCGTTCGGTCTTGATGGCGATGGGTTGTCCGATTAGTGCCTGACGGTTGCGGTCGAGGTAACTCACGAACGCTACCAGCCCGCCATCATAGACCATTTCTTCCCGCTTGCTCTCCACGCCGCGGTTGTCGGTGAGCACAATTTTCACGCCCGAATTGAGAAACGCCAACTCGCGCAACCGGTGTTCGAGCGTTGCATAGTCGAATTCGGTCATCGTGAAAGTCTCTGTCGACGGCAGGAACGTCACCTCCGTACCGGTGCTGCCCTCTGGCGCGTCGCCAATGACTTCCAACGCGCCTTGAGGCTCGCCGTCCTTGAACTCAAGAAAGTGCTCCTTGCCGCCGCGCCGTATGGTCAGCTTGAGCCAGGAAGAGAGCGCGTTCACGACCGAGACGCCAACCCCGTGAAGGCCGCCTGAAACCTTGTATGAATTCTGGTCGAATTTTCCGCCTGCATGAAGCTGGGTCATGATGACCTGAGCCGCAGAGACGCCCTCTTCCGCATGCACTTCCACCGGAATTCCTCGGCCGTTGTCGATGACCGTTACGGACCCGTCGGCATTGAGCGTAACCTCCGCCTGATCGCAGTATCCGGCCAGGGCCTCGTCGATGGCATTGTCCACCACCTCATAGACCATATGGTGAAGGCCGGACCCATCGTCGGTGTCACCAATATACATGCCGGGACGCTTGCGAACTGCGTCAAGGCCCTTAAGAACCTTGATCGACTCCGCGCCATATTCTCCGTTGCCGTCGCCCTTTTCCGCAGGCGATTTCGCCATGGTTTATCCCATCATATTGCGGTGAAAAAACTGATGACTCACAATACCTTGATTCAGGTCTGAACGCCACCGCTCTCAATGCCAATGTGTTGCGCGTTTTGGCCCATCGGTTCGAAGTCAGATGCGTCCGTTCCGGTCATCCAGGCCTGCGCTTCAAGGCGCCGGATTTCACCAAAAAGGCCCTCGCGGCGCACCTCATCAAGATGAGCTGCGATTTCATCGAGCAGGATCAAGGGCGCATAGCCGTCGCTCTGCTGTTTCACCAGTGCTGCATGCGCCAGAATGAGCCCGATAAGCAGAGCTTTCTGCTCACCGGTAGAGCAGCTGCGGGCCGGAGCCGACTTGGGTCCATGCCCCACGATGAGGTCGGAGCGGTGCGGACCTTCAAGCGTTCGCCTCGCAGCACGATCGCGTTCACGCCCTCGCGCCAGCGTTTCGCGATAAGTGTCTTCTACGTCGACGGCAGCTTCACTTCGCAACCGCTCCTCAAGCAACCCTTCAAGGTCCAGTTCCGCCCATGGAAATGGCGCTATTTCTTCACGTTCCCGGGCCGCCGCACAGAGGCTACCAAGCCGCGTCACAGTGTCGAGCCGTGCCGCGGCAATGGCGGTGCCCGTTTCGGCCATCTGGGTTTCAAGCCCGTCATAAAGCGATGGTGATTGTTCCCAATCTTCCAGAAGCCGATTGCGCTGACGCATGGCGCGTTCAAATCTCGAGAGATTGGTCCGATAGCCAGGGTCGAGGCTCTGGATGAGGCGGTCGAGAAAACGCCGGCGTTCCCCAGCGGAACCAGCAAACAAGCCATCCATGGCGGGCGTGAGCCAAATAGCACGCGTATAGTCGCCAAGAGCACCGGCGCTGCGCGCTGTCTCACCGTCGATCCGGACAGCTCGGGTGGAGGTTTCATCACCTCCCGCATACCCCGTTCCGATATCGACATCACCGTGGAGGCAATGCAGCCTGGCACTGATGGCCCAGCCGCCATCTGCGCCACGGCGGGTCATTTCGGCAAACGGCGCACGGCCAAGTCCACGCCCCGGCGTCAGCAGAGACACCGCTTCGAGCAGGTTGGTCTTGCCTGCGCCATTGGGACCAGTGAGCACGACTGGACGGTTGTCCAGATCAATGGAGAGAGCTTCATAGTTGCGGAAATCCGTCGCGCGGAGGCGCTCGATCCATATGCGACGCGGTTCAGAAATGGCCTCGGCTTCCGCCTGTTCGTTCATCCCGTGTTCAGCGCGCGGCAGAGACCGAAGTTCCTAGACGCGCATGGGCATGAGCACATAGAGCGCGGCCTTGTCGCTCAAGTCACGCACAATGGTCGGGGAACCAGGATCAGATAACACGAACTCCGCATCGTCACTCTCAAGCTGGCTTGTGATATCAAGCAGATAGCGTGCATTAAATCCAATCTCCAGATCCTCTGCATCATAGGCTGCGCTCAGTTCCTCAGTGGCGCTGCCGCTATCGGGGTTGTTCACAGTAAGGGTAACCTTGCCATCTCCCATCTTGAGCTTGACCGCACGGCCCTTGTCGCTCGAGAGCGTGGAGACCCTGTCTACAGCCTCCGCAAATATTGCGCTGGGCACATTCAGAACCTTGTCATTTCCATGAGGGATGACACGTCCATAGTCCGGGAAGGTTCCATCGATCAGCTGCGAGGTAAGTACCACTTCACCGATCGAAAAACGTATCTTTGCGGTTGAAAGCTCGACCTTAACCGGCTTATCCGCGTCTTCCAGAAGCTTATATACCTCCAACACCGTCTTTCGCGGCACAATGATGCCGGGCATCCCATTTGCGCCTTTCGGCAAATCCGCTTCGATCTGCGCGAGGCGATGCCCGTCAGTGGCTACGGCCCGCAGCAACTCTGTGCCATCGGTTTCAGCGGAATGCAGATAAATGCCGTTGAGATAGTAGCGGGTCTCTTCCGTTGAAATGGCAAATCGGGTCTTGTCGATAAGCCGCTTCAAATCCGCTGATGAAATATCAAACGCATGGCTCATTTCGCCGGCGCTCAGATCAGGAAAGTCATTGGGCGGCAGAACCTGGAGTGCAAATTTTGCCGGTCCCGATGTCAAGGCCATGCGCCCTTCATCCGGCCCTAGCGAAAGCTCAACCTGCGAGCCGTCTGAGAGTTTGCGCACAATGTCGTGCAGCATATGTGCTGAAACGGTGGTGCTGCCCTTCTGGGATACGTCGGCAGGCGCCGTCTCGACCACCTGAATATCGAGATCCGTCGCGGTGAGTTTGACCGAGCTGCCCTCGGCTGCAATCAGCACATTCGACAGGATCGGAATCGTGTTACGGCGCTCGACCACGCTGGTGACGTGGCTCAAGGCCTTGAGTAAGGCATTTCGTTCTATAATCAACCGCATGGACGCATATTCCCTGTTACGCGCGGTCCCGGCATTCGCATGGCCACGGGGTGGACCTGGTGTGACCGTGTGAAGCTGGCTGAAAAAGCGCAAGCCCGTTTGTTATTGTTCGCAAGGAAGGATCAACCCGCCCCAGATGAAAAGTGGCGCGAGCGGCGCGCTTTGGCAAGAGCCGTCTTGCCGGGAAAAAAGCTTTCACTTTTTTCCGGTCATTTCTCAGGTCTCCAGTTTCCCCTCAATCTCGCAACAACCGCTTCAGAAGCTCGACCTCTCCCTTCAGCCCATCATCATCCGACATCAGCTGTTCCACCTTGCGGATGGCGTGCAGCACCGTGGTGTGATCACGATTCCCAAACCGTCGCCCGATTTCGGGCAATGACCGAGAAGTGAGCTTCTTTGCAAGATACATCCCGATCTGCCGTGGGCGCACCACCGAACGGTTGCGCCGGCTTGACAGAAGGTCGGACCGATTGACGCCAAAATGCTTGGAAACAATTTTCAGAATATCGTCGATTTTGATGCGTTTCGGCTCGGTCGTGCTCATCAGATCACGCACAATGTATTCAGCACGATCGAGGTTGATCGGCTCTGCGGTCAATCTGTAGACGGCACGCACCCGGATAATGGCTCCCTCAAGCTCGCGCCCGCCCTGGGTCAGGCGGCTGGCAAGAAAATCAATGACCGTGTCGGGCACGGCGAAGTTTGGATCCTCGCGCTGTTCATCGGTAATGCTCTTTTCAAGAATCTTCCGACGAAGCTCAGCATCCATTGTACCGACTTCAGCGACGAGGCCGCCCGCAAGTCGCGAGCGCATCCGTGCATCCAGCCGCTCAAGTTTTGCAGGTGCCCTGTCGGCAGCAACCACTATTTGCCGCCCGCCATCAATCAAGGAATTCAATGCATGGCAAAATTCCTGCTGAATGACTGGGCCCTGGAGAAATTCCATGTCGTCGATCAAAAGAAGATCAATCCCGCGAAGGCTCTCCTTGAAGGCGACCGCGGCACGCGATTTGAGGGCCTGAACGAACCGAGACATGAACCACTCGGCGGTGAGGTATAGAATCTGGGCATTTGGCTGTCGTATACGGGCCTGCCAGGCAACAGCATTCAGAAGATGCGTTTTTCCATGGCCGACCGATCCATGAATAAACAGTGGATTATAGCGCATCTGCGACTGTCCGACAGAATCGGCAATCTCCGTCGCTGCCGCGTGTACAAGGCGGTTCGAGGAGCCAACGACAAAACCGTCAAACGTCAGACGCCGATCAAGTGGCGAACCTTCGAAATTCTGATAGCCGGTCGCCACATCAGATCCCGATGAGCCAATACCAGAGCTAATGCTTGCAATCGTTATTGCTTCCGACTGGTCTGGTGCAGGTGCTGCGACCTGCTGGTTCGCGACGTCGCATATGTCATGCGGCCGGCGAACGCGAAATTCAATTTGCTTAACGTCACCGAATTCCGCGTTACAACAATGCAACAGCCGGTCGGTATAGTGTGAACGAAGCCATTTCTTCAGGAATGGCGTCGGGACAGAGAAATGCGCAGTTGCATCCTTAATCCCCTCAATCTTGACCCGGGCAAACCAGCTTTTGAAAATATCCTCGCCGAGCTCCGCACGCAGCCTGCTCTTTGTGCGGTCCCATTTCTTCTGAAGGCTTTTCGGATCGTGTTCGTTTTCTTTTTTGTCCACCTTTGTGCCCCGCCACGCACCTGCCATGCTTAGCAAATGCGATCTTTGTCCGGCGCGTTAGTTAAGCGCTTGTCGCGCGCTTTACCGCTGCCGAACTGTCAATCTCCAAGCACACCAGCAACCGCCCGTTGCGGATTCAAGCGCACTCTCCCATCCTCGGAGCTGAAGAGCTTCTGCGGTCACTTGGATCGAGCTAACGCTGGATCCACGGGAGACCGGCTGCTTTCCAGCCCGCGACGAGACCCCTGTGCGTCTGGTTGTCAAGTGGTCCTTCAAAACCGCCTGCAACGTTATGACACGCACGGTATCCCGCCGTCGCCATCGCCTCCGCAGAATGGAGGCTCCGGTGTCCCGAACGGCAGATGAAAAAGAGTTCCGTATCCTCGCCAGCTTCCCTCAAAGCAAGCTCGGACCGTAACTGACTTGTAAAGGACGGGTTTAACTGACCTCCCGGGAAATGCTGCCACTCCAGACAAATGAGCTCTTTACCCAAAGAGTTAAGGTCCGGCACCCCCACAAAGGCCCATTCGGCCTGCGTCCGCACATCTATAAGCACGGAACCCGGATCCTTTTTCAGTTTCTCCCAAACCTCCTCTACACTGACGTCATCGACGCCATCCTGCATACTATTCTCAGCCACCTCGAGCCTCTAATTCTTAAAACTCGCGAGCAACCGGACCGGCACACACACACGCTCTTAGAAGACCATTACATCCTGTCAATAACGTCGACGCGATGCAGCCTCCCTCTTCAAGAACGTGAGACCCGTTCAACACAATTACACGATAACGGCCAACCGACTGAGAAACTTGTTACTTAAGACAATACTCTATTAATGCTTGGCAGGAGCCAGCGAATACTTTTACTATACTATATTTGGAGGGGAACATCCCCGTTCGGATGGCTATTTGATACCACAGCCGTTGTCTGAGACGCAACAGGTTTTGCGCTCAGGGCGAACTGAAATCCGTCATTTTCACCCTAAAATTCGTGTCTGCGCTTACAGCCTCTCGGGCCAATTCTCAAGCGACTGAGATTCAAGATGGAATCCATTATCAGGACCGGCGCACCGACAATCCTGATCGCCCAACATGCGCACAACGCTGAACGAATTTCAGCCTGGAACAGCGCGCCTGAGCTTCAAATAAGCTATTGAATCTGCGGCTATTTAGTGGGGATTCGCGTGTGCGGGGCAATATGTCACGGAACTGTCGTTCCGCTGTTACCTTACTGCAACAGATCGAAAAAAAAATCGGTTCTGAAAGCGCCTCTAGGCGCCCAGAGCCTTCACACGCGCCGAAAGGCGTGAGAGTCGCCGCGACGCAGTATTCTTATGCAGGACACGCTTCTGAGCTGCACGCATAACCTCCGGCTGCGCCTGTTTCAAGGCTTCTTCCGCCGCCTTCTTGTCGCCAGCGCCGATCGCTTCCTCGACCTTGCGGACGAAGGTGCGCATGCGGCTCTGCCGCGAGTTGTTGACTTTGGTGCGCCGCGCAATTTTTCGCACGGCTTTTTTCGCGGACCTTGTATTCGCCATCGCTTCGCTAACCTTTTGGTTGAGGCTTACACCCGGCACCTGAAGGGCCCAATTGGCCCGTCTCTCGGTTTTATCGGGGTTTGTTGGCCACGTGTATACTGCCGCCCCGTAGCGCGGTCAACTTCCAGCGCGCAAGGGATTGGGGACCGTGTGGAGCGGATTGTGACTTACTCATTCTTGAATGCCGCGCTGCGCTTGTCGATAAAGGCCTGCATCCCCTCTTTCTGATCGGCCATCGCGAAAGTCGAATAGAACAACCGCCGTTCAAAGAGAATTCCTTCCGCCAGTGTCGTCTCATAGGCCCGGTCGACCGATTCCTTCACCATGAACACTGCAGGCCTCGAAAACGACGCGATTTTTTCAGCGGTTTTGAGTGCATCGTCCAGTAGCGTGTCCGCCGGCACGACTCTGCTGACCAGCCCAGCCCGCTCCGCCTCCTCGGCGTCCATAAATCGCCCCGTCAGGCACATTTCCATTGCTTTCGACTTGCCGACGAGGCGGGTAAGGCGTTGCGTACCGCCGGCCCCGGGCAATATCGCCAAATTGATTTCCGGTTGGCCGAAGACCGCCGTATCCGCCGCAATGATGAAATCGCACATCATGGCAAGTTCGCAGCCGCCACCAAGCGCATACCCGGAAACGGCGGCAATCACCGGCACGCGGCAGCGCGCGACCCGCTCCCATGGATGAAGGAAATCCTCCTTATATGCCTGCATGTAGGACTTTGGCTGCATCTCCTTGACGTCGGCTCCTGCCGCAAACGCCTTTTCGCTTCCCGTAATGACGATGCACCCGATTTGATCGTCGGCTTCGAACTTGTCGAGGGCCTTTCCCATCTCCAGATTAAGCTCTGTGTTCAGCGCATTGAGCGCATCTGGACGGTTAAGGGTTATCAGCCCCACCTTACCCTTCTTCTTTGCAATGATGTTTTCGTAGGCCATGTCGATTCCCTGGTTCAAAAAAAGGATCTGCGTTACTGGATCGAAAAAATGGCGAAGGTGGCGGGGGTTAGCGTTGGCAGAGTGGGCAAAAAAACGTGGACCGCCCACCTTGTTTGATACGCCGGATGGTCCCTCCGCAGCCCGGCCGCGCGCACTCTAGTCCCTCTCGGCCATAGACCGCAAACGAATGCTGGAAATAGCCGAGGTCACCCTGCGGAGCATGATAGTCCCTCAATGTGGATCCTCCGGCCTCGATCGCATCCTCAAGCACGGCCTTAATCTCCGGCACCAGTCGCTCCGCCTGAGAGGTTGCCTTGCCGGTCCGCGTGGCCAGCACACTCGCCTTGCGCCGCGGCGAGAGACCAGCACGATATAGCGCCTCACACACATATATATTGCCGAGCCCGGCGACGATCCTCTGATCGAGCAGTGCGGATTTGAGATTCGCCTGTTTCCCTTTGCACCGTTCTGCGAGATGGCCCGGCGTCAATCCCTCACCCAGAGGTTCAACGCCAATCCCCGCCATCAACTTGTGCGTTGCAAGTTCAGCGTCCTTCACCAGCAACATGAATCCGAAACGGCGCGCGTCATTGTATGTGATCGTCGCGCCGTTGCTCATCGCGAACACAACATGGTCATGCCGGCCATCACTTCCATTTTCGTGAAGAAACTCCCCCGGTTTCTGGGCGTTGACGCCAGCATGACGTATGACAAACCGCCCGCTCATACCGAGATGCATTATGAGGACTTCACCGCCCTCTACGTGTGCAAGCAGATATTTCGCGCGCCGCCCAAGCGTAGTAATCTGCTTTCCCGTCAGTCGCTCCACAAAACGATCCGGAAAGGGGAAGCGCAAATCCGGACGACGTTGTTCCACCCGTTCAAAACGCGCATCCACCAGAACGCCCTCAAGGCCCCGGCGTACGGTCTCAACTTCGGGAAGTTCAGGCATTGTACGTAAACCGTCTTTTTCGATTGCCGCATCCGACCGCGCCGCGACCATAGCCTGGCATCTGGGGCTGCGCTATGGTTGACCCATGAGCGGATCAACATCGGAAAATAGCGGCCACAGCGAGGACGAGCAATTCGGTTTTACGCCCGTGGCTCATGGCGAACGGCAGAAACGCGTCAAGCAGGTCTTTGCCCGCGTGGCCAATCGCTACGACCTGATGAACGATCTCATGTCCGGCGGCCTCCACCGGTTGTGGAAAGACGACATGATCACATGGCTCGCGCCACCGAAGAATGCGCGGGCCTATCACCTTATTGATGTCGCAGGCGGTACGGGCGATATCGCCGCGAGGTTTCTCAAGACTGCGGGAGCAGGTGCCAGCTGCACACTGTGCGATATTTCCGCGGAAATGCTGAAGGTTGCCCAGGACCGCTTTGCGGGGGTCGAACCATCACGGCTGCAGATTGTGCTGGGCGACGCGGCCGCACTGCCATTTCCAGCCAATTCATCGGACGCCTACACAATCGCTTTTGGAATCCGCAACGTAACGCGTATAGAAGACGCTCTTCAGCAGGCATTCCGTGTGCTCAAGCCAGGCGGACGGTTTCTCTGTCTCGAATTTTCACACGTGGACGTGCCATTGCTCGATACGCTTTACGATCAATATTCCTTCAAGGCGATCCCTGCACTCGGCGGTATCGTTGCTGGCGACCGGGATTCTTACAAATATCTTGTCGAAAGCATCCGCAACTTTCCCGATCAGGACACGTTCGCCACTTTGATGGGGGACGCGGGATTTGAACAGGTGCGTTACCGCAATCTCACCGGCGGCATTGCCGCAATCCACTCAGGCTGGAAACTTTAAAGGGTAAGCTCGCGGCGAGATGATCGGCACAATATTCAACTTGGCGCGGCTTGCACGGGCCGGCTTCACAATTTTGCGCTATGGCGCGCGGGTCGTGCCGGAGAATGCCGACCTGCCGGAACCGGTCAGGCTGTTTGCGCGCATGACTGCCCCCTTGCGCAAGAAAGGACGGGAATCCGGCAATGAGCAAAAATTATCCGCCGCACTGACCGCGCTGGGGCCAAGTTACATCAAACTCGGCCAGTTTCTCGCCACCCGCGACGACGTTATCGGACGCGAACTTGCGCAGGATCTGGCGAAACTCCAGGACAAACTGCCGCCGTTTTCGATGAATGAGGCGCGCACGGCCGTCAAAGATGCCCTGGGGGAGCCGGTTGAAAGCGTTTTTGAGGAGTTTGGAGAACCTGTCGCCGCCGCATCCATAGCGCAGGTGCACAAGGCAGCCGTCAAGGACAAAGACGGCGCCCTCAAGCCCGTTGCCGTGAAAGTCCTGCGGCCACGTGTCGAAAGCCGCTTCCGCAAGGACCTCGATAGTTACTATTTCGCTGCGCGCATGATCGAACGGTTTCATCCCCCGACGCGCCGTCTGCGCCCCTATGCGATCGTCGATACCCTCGCCAAATCTGTGGCCGTCGAAATGGATCTGCGAATGGAGGCGGCGGCTATATCAGAGATGGCGGAAAACACCGCTGATGATGAGGACTTCCGGGTACCCACAGTGGATTGGACGCGGAACGCGCGGCGTGTGCTGACACTTGAATGGATTGATGGCATTCCGATTTCCGACCACGCCGCCCTTGAGACGGAGGGCCATGACCTCAAGAAGCTGGGCGCAACCTTGATTCAGTCGTTTCTCCGCCATGCCATGCGTGACGGGTTCTTTCACGCAGACATGCATCCGGGCAATCTGTTCGTTGACGATAGGGGCCGCATCGTTGCCGTTGATTTTGGCATTATGGGCCGGCTCACTCCCCGTGAACGTCGGTTTCTGGCAGAAATCCTGCACGGCTTCATCACCCGCAACTACCGCCGCGTGTCCGAAGTCCACTTTGAGGCTGGATATGTGCCACGCAGTCAGTCGGTCGAAATGTTTGCGCAGGCGCTCAGGGCCATTGGCGAACCACTGATGGATCGCACCGCGGATGAAATTTCCATGTCCCACCTGCTGGGACAACTCCTGCAATACACAGAAGTGTTCGACATGCAGACCCAGCCGCAACTGCTGATGCTGCAAAAGACCATGGTCGTGGTTGAGGGAGTGGGGCGCATGCTCGACCCACAGCTCAACATGTGGAACACCGCGGAGCCCGTCGTCACGGCATGGATGGAGAAAAATCTCGGCGTCGAAGGGAAGCTGCAGGATGCAGCCGACGGTGTGGGGCAAGTCGGACATTTTGTAGGCGAAATTCCGCGCCTTCTTTCGAGTGCGGAATCAGCGGCCGAAGCCTTCGCCGACATGGCCCATGACGGGTTGAGGCTCGATGATGCCACCATTGCCAGGATGGCCGAAGAGCAGAGCCGCCAGGGACGGGCCGGACGCACAGCTTTGTGGATTGGCGCACTCTCACTGGCCGCAATCGCCTTCAGCATGTTGTTCTGAAACTTACATCAAACGCAATCTATAGCTTCAGTAGCAATTTTCATCCTTTGGATGTAAGTTTTTAATATGAAACTTGCTCAATGGCTTAAGTCGAACGATATCTCCGCGCGCGAGTTTGCGGCGCGGGTCAAAACTACCGAGGCCACCGTCAGCCGACTCAGAAATGGCCGCGCACAGCCGTCCATGGAATTGGCGCAAAAGATCATGACGGCAACCGGCGGCGCGGTAACGCCGAATGATTTTCTCGACTTCAGCCCTTCCGGCCAGACGGGAGAAGACAGGCTCACAGGATCTCGCATCCTGCTGATCATAGCGGGCGGCATTGCCGCCTATAAGAGCCTGGACCTGATCCGGCGGTTAAGGGAACGTGGTGCAAATATACGCGTCATCTTGACCCGTGCGGGTCAGGAATTTGTGACCCCCTTGTCCGTTGGTGCTATTGCCGGGTCGGCCCCCTATACCGATCTATTCGATACACACACCGAATTTGACGTGGGGCATATTCGTCTTGCACGCGACAGCGGCGCCATAGTTGTCGCGCCTGCGACAGCAGACCTTCTGGCAAAAATGGCGAACGGGCATGCCAGTGACCTCGCAACCGCTGTCATTTTGGCAACAAATTCGCCAATTTTGCTTGCTCCGGCCATGAATCCAAGCATGTGGGCCCATGCTGCAACACAAAGGAACGTCAGCCAGCTCGCTGCGGATGGGCTCAGTGTCGTCGGACCGAACGAAGGGCAAATGGCGGAAGCAAACGAGGCCGGCGTTGGCCGTATGGCTGAAGTGCCGGAGATCATTGCGGCAGTGGAGGGCCTCCTCGACCCACATGGCGTAAAACCCCTGGCTGGCAAACACATGATCGTAACGTCAGGTCCGACCCATGAACCGATCGACCCGGTGCGCTACATCGCCAACCGCTCGTCCGGAAAACAAGGTCATGCCATTGCCGAAGCGGCAGCGCGAGCCGGTGCGCGCGTGACACTTGTGTCGGGGCCGGTGCAGATCCCCGATCCACCTGGCGTGGACGCGGTCCATGTGGAATCAGCACAGGAGATGCTTGCCGCGGTTCAATCCGCGCTTCCTGCAGACGTCGGAATTTTCACCGCAGCCGTTGCCGACTGGCGGACTGAAAACCAGGCGACGCAGAAAATGAAAAAAAAGAACGGGATTGAAGAGATGTCTCTTTCACTGGTGCAGAACCCGGATATTCTGAAGACCATCTCAAATGCCGCAGAGCGCCCGGAATTTGTCATCGGTTTCGCTGCGGAGACCGAGAAAGTGATAGATTCGGCGAAAACAAAGCGGCGTAACAAGGGATGCGACTGGATCGTGGCCAATGACGTTGGTCATGCACGCGGTGTCATGGGTGGCGAGGTGAACGCAGTCCATCTGGTGACGGAAAGGGAAGTCGAGGACTGGCCGGAAATGACCAAGGATGAGGTGGCTGAGAGGCTGATTGCGCGTTTGGGAGATCATCTCGCACAAAACAAGGCATCTGCGTGACTGCGGCGGCGCCTTCAGGCGTGATGCGCGTGGGTCTGCGCCGTCTCGAGCATGGCGACGGATTGCCGTTGCCAGAGCAGAAAAGCGATCACGCTGCCGGAATGGATCTCGCGGCAGCAACACCAGACCGCGAACCACTCACTATCGCTCCCGGCGCACGTGCGCTGATACCCACCGGGTTCGCTATGGAATTGCCCGCAGGATATGAGGCACAAGTCCGCCCCCGCTCTGGCCTCGCCCACAAACACGGCGTCACTGTCCTCAACGCACCAGGCACAATCGACGCTGACTACCGGGGCGAAGTAAAAGTGTTGCTGATCAATCACGGAGACGAACCCTTTGCGATTGAGCGAGGCATGCGCATTGCCCAGCTCGTGGTCCAGCCCGTACCCCGCGTCACTCTCGTCGAAGTTGAAGAGCTGAACGAAACCGCAAGGGGGCAAGGCGGGTTCGGTTCAACCGGAACCGGTTAGGCGGGTTGTGTATACTGGCGAGCAACCCCGCCATGGAGTATGAGTCTCCTCATGAAGCTTACACCGGAAGAAATCGAGCGCTACAAGCGCCATCTGGTGCTGCACGAGGTCGGTGGACAGGGCCAGCAGAAGCTGAAGGAGTCAAAGGTTCTGGTTGTCGGTGCCGGCGGTCTCGGCTCACCGCTGCTTATGTATCTGGCCGCCGCCGGGGTGGGCACGATCGGCATTGTCGACGACGACCGGGTCAGCCTCGACAATCTTCAGCGTCAGGTCATTCACGACACCGACCAAGTGGGCACGCTCAAGACCGAGAGTGCCGCGGATGCCATCTCCAGGCTCAACCCCCATATCGAGCTGCAAATTCACTCCGAGCGGCTCACGGCTCACAACGCGCTTGAGTTGATTTCAGGCTACGACATCGTTGCTGACGGGTCCGACAATTTCGCCACGCGATATCTTGTCAATGACGCCTGTTTCTTTGCCAAGCGTCCGCTGGTGTTTGCAGCCCTTGGCCCTTTCGACGGCTACCTCACCACTTTCCGCGCATTTGAGAGTGGCGAAGACGGTAAGCCCTATCCCAGTTACCGGTGCATCTTTCCTGAAGCTCCCCCGCCAGGCACGGTGGCCAATTGCTCCGAAGTCGGCATCCTCGGCGCTATCGCCGGTGTGATGGGTACGCTGCAGGCCGTCGAAGTGCTCAAAGAGCTGGTTGGCATCGGCGAGACGCTTGCGGGGCGGCTGATGATCTACGACGCGCGCGCCTGCCGGTTTGAAAACGTGAATGTCGCCTGGGATCCAGCCAACCCGCTCTCGGGCGAAAACCCTACCATCACGGATCTATCCATCCATATGACCAACCCTGTGGCGGAAGCCTGTGACGCCTAGGCGTCCAATCTGAAGTCCGCCACCTAACAACAGACGAGCCTCGTAAATGGCAGAAAAAACTACGTTCGAAGTTATGCATGAGTTCGTTGAACCTGCGCGGAAGAAAATTTCTCACGGCAGCTGGGACTATCTCATGGGCGCGGCGGAGACCGAGACGACGCACAGGCGCAACCGGCTTGCACTTGATTCTCTTGGATTTCGCCCACGCGTCTTGCGCGACGTGGTGAACGTGGATTGCGGCACCGAATTTCTCGGGCACAAGCTGCGCCTGCCAGTCATCCTGGCACCGATCGGCTCGATGCAGGATTTCGTGGAAGATGGCGGGGCGGCGCCAGCCCGTGCGGCAGCACGCTTCGGCTGCCTTCATATGTTGAGCTCGGTCTGCGCACCAGGCGTCGAGGCCGTGGCCAAGGCTGCGAAAGGCTACCCGAAGATTTTCCAGATCTATGTTCGTGGCAACGATCAATGGGTCGACGATCTTGTGACACAAGCCCTCGATCTCGATTACTCGGCGATCTGTTTTACCGTCGATCTCGACTATTACGGGCGGCGCGAGCGTGACAAGGCCAAGCGCTACAAGCCGACCGCCCGTCGTCACCAGGTCCCGCATGAAGATCAGCGGCGGTTCTCATGGCACAATATCGAGCGAATTCGCGGAAAATTCGATTGTCCGCTGATCATCAAGGGAATCGCCACGCCCGAGGATGCGTTGATCGCAGCCGATAGCGGCATAGACATGGTCTATGTGTCAAACCATGGCGGACGCCAACTCGACCACTGCCTCGGTTCGGCGGCTGTGTTGCCACAAATCGTCGAGGCGCTGGATGGACGCTGCAAAACGATCGTCGATGGTGCCTTCATGCGCGGCACCGACGTCGTCAAGGCGATGGCTTTGGGGGCCGACTTTGTCGGGATAGGCCGCCTGCAGGGCCTGGCGGCGGCAGCGGCAGGCGAGGACGGCATCGTGCGCATGCTGGAATTGTTGGAACAAGAGATCGAGGGAACGCTTGGCATGCTGGGGGTCACATCCTATGGGGAGTTGGACTCAGGCTATGTCTCAGCCGCACCTCCGCCATACTTCGGCGGCTGGCACCCGGCCTTCCCGCTTGTTGACGAAGGATACTGAGCGCCCATGTCTGAATTCAACCAATTGAGAACATGCGATAGCGCTTCAAATGGATGCTAGGCGCATGGCCTGGGCGACAGGAGATATAGTTTCAAACCGGCCCGCATTGTCGCGCTGGCATCCGGGTTATAAGAAGGCATTTGAGAAATTCAGCCCGTGATTTGAGTTCGCGCGTGGGAGAAAATGATGAAGTTCAAATGGCTTGGCCGCACCGGTCTTCAGGTATCACAACTGTGCTTTGGCACCATGTCATTCGGGGGTGACGCCAGCGAGGAAGAGTCCGCTGACATGTACAAGGCCTGCCGCAACGCAGGCATCAACTTCTTCGATTGTGCCGATGCCTATTCCAGGGGGAAAGCGGAAACGATCCTCGGCAAACTGATCCGGGCTGAACGCGATGAACTGATCATCACATCGAAATGCTTCAACCCCATGGCCGACGATATGAATGCCCGTGGTGGCAACAGAAGGCACATTCTGAGCGCGGTTGAGGCCAGCCTTCAACGGCTTGGCACCGACCGGCTGGATGTCCTGTTCATGCACCGGTGGGACGACAATGTGCCCCTTGAGGAGACGCTGCGCGCGCTTGAGAAGCTCGTGAGCGACGGCAAGGTGCTCTACCTCGGCGCCAGCAACTGGGCCGCCTGGCAGATTTCCAAAGCACTTGGTATTTCAGAACGAAATTGCTGGCCGCGCATCGATGTGATTCAACCCATGTATTCGCTGGTGAAACGTCAATCAGAAGTGGAAATGTTTCCAATGGCGATTGCCGAGGAATTGGGCGTTATCACCTATTCGCCCGTAGGTGGCGGTCTTCTCAGCGGTAAGTATGGCGTCAAGACGCGACCCAACGCAGGGCGAATCATGACCAACAAGGAATACGAAAAGCGTTATGGCGAGGAATGGGTGTTTGAAACGGCGGAGAATTTCACAGCCTTAGCAAACAAAAAGGGTCACCATCCTGTCAGCCTGGCTGTCGCTTGGGCTGCGGCACACCCGGCCGTCACCTGCCCTATAATCGGCGCTCGCAACCTGGAGCAACTCGAACCATCTCTCACGTCCATTGAGATCGATATGACGGACGCGCTCCACGAAGAAATCGCCGCATTGTCCCGCACCCCACCACCGGCAACGGATCGGCGTGAAGAACAGGTCTAGCGCAGCGTGGATACCGGTTCCTCAGTCACACAAGGTGGACAACCCTTGTCGACCGAGGCTCCCTAGAGCATCGCCTGATGAACACGGTCGGGTGGGGAATGACCATCAAGGAAGGTTTTAATGTTGATTATGACCTTCTCGCCCATATCGATCCGTCCCTCGACGGTCGCTGAGGCCAGATGGGGCAATACGACAACCCTGTCGCTCTGGAGCAATTTTGGATTGACCGCCGGCTCATTTTCAAACACGTCGAGACCGGCACCCGCGATCTGGCCGGCTTCGACCATGCGCGCGAGCGCATTCTCATCAATCACTTCACCACGCGCTGTGTTGACGAGATAGCAATCGGGTTTGAGCAGCTTCAACCGGCGCGCTGACAACAGATGATAGGTGGCGGGCGTATGCGGGCAATTGACCGAAACGATGTCCATGCGCGCCAGCATCTGATCGAGGCTATCCCAGTAAGTTGCCTCGAGTTCCTCCTCGATTTCCGCCGCCACCTTGTGACGATTGTGATAGTGGATCTGCAGGCCGAATGCCTTTGCCCGGCGCGCCACCGCCTGGCCAATTCGTCCCATGCCGATAATCCCCAGCCGTTTGCCAAAAATGCGGTTTCCAAGCATCCAGGTGGGGGACCAGCCGTCCCAGTTGTTGTTGGGCGCCTTGAGATAACTAGCCCCTTCCGCCAGCCGCCTTGGCACGGCAAGTATGAGTGCCATGGTCATATCAGCAGTGTCTTCCGTCAATACGCCCGGCGTATTGGTGACGATTATCCCGCGGTTGCGTGCCGTTTCGAGATCGATATTGTCGACACCGGTGCCGAAATTCGCAATGAGCTTCAGCTGATCGCCGGCCTTGCTGAGCACGCTTGAGTCGATCCGGTCCGTCACGGTCGGCACCAACACCTCCGCCTTGCCAGCTGCCGCAATGAGCTCCTCCCGGGTCATGGGATGATCATCTATATTGAGCTCTGCATCGAACAGCTCTCGCATACGCGTTTCGACCACGTCCGGCAGCCGTCGCGTGACCACAATCAGCGGTTTCTTTGCGGGCATTCTTCTTCTCCACTCGGCTCAACAACTGGTCTTGGCTGAGGATATCATGCGGCGACCATCAAAATTCAGATTCATCGCCGGAAATCCTCTCCCACATGCCGCCTTGTCTATCAGAACGGCCCCGATATAACAAAATGAGTTATGGCGTCTTAGCCATGTTCCGTTCATCTTTTTATCGCAATCCTTGATGGCGGAAATTGAGACTGGTTTCGCGAGACGCGGGATGAACGACTTATGAGAAGCTGGCAGGCATATGCGCACGCATGGATGTCGGTGATTTGTGCCGCCGCAATGTTATTTGCGCTGACGGGAACACTGTCGGTAAGCGCGCAGGAGAAGCAGCGCCCGGCATCGGTGAAACTTGGGGCAAGCGGCTTCCAGGTTCCCCGTTTTGTCAGCCTCAAATCCAATCGCGTCAATGTCCGGAAAGGACCGAGCACGGAGCACGCCGTGGCATGGGTGTTCTCGCGCGCCGGCTTGCCTGTTGAGATCATTGCGGAGTTCGAGCATTGGCGCCAAATTCGCGATAGCGAAGGCTCTGAAGGCTGGGTTTTCCACGCCCTATTGTCCGGACGACGGACGGCCCTGATTATGCCGTGGACCAAGGAGTCTCGCTCAATCCCTCTCCATGCAAGCACGTCAAGCGATTCGAAAGCCGTTGCGCAACTTGAACCCGGCGTTCTCGGCTCAGTGCATACCTGCGACGGCGCCTGGTGCCATTTTAGCGTGGGAGACTATACGGGGTGGATTCAACAGGAGCGCCTTTGGGGCGTCTATGGGGGCGAAGCGTTGGAATAGTCCGGGCACGAACCAGGCAAGGGCGATGGGTTGAGTCTTACTTCTCAACCAGCCTCACAAGCACATCAACGCGCGAAACCGCCATACCATCGGGCGGTTCGGGCAAACCCTGCACGAACAGCTCATCCGTTTGTATATCCATCAGGATCCCGCCGTCCTGCTCACAGAAGAAATGGTAGTGATTTGATGTATTTGTGTCGAAGTAGGTTTTGGCTCCCTCGACGGCCACCTCACGCAGTAAACCAGCCTGGGTAAACTGATGCAGCGTATTGTAGAC
>DEIT01000135.1:41183-47861 GCA_002352635.1 Hyphomicrobiaceae bacterium UBA2767
CGGCTACACCGCGCTATTTGCGAAATTACAGAAAATGTCAGAACGCCGTTCCAGTTACGAATATGAAGATTTGCTCGCCTGTGGGCGTGGTGAACTGTTTGGCAAGGGCAATGCACAACTCCCATTGCCCCCGATGCTGATGTTCGACCGAATATCGAAGATTGAGGAAGAGGGTGGCGAACACGGCAAGGGCCTCATTGTTGCCGAGTTCGAAATCAAGCCTGATCTGTGGTTTTTTCCCTGTCATTTCAAGGGAGATCCGGTCATGCCAGGTTGTCTCGGGCTAGACGCGCTATGGCAAATGCTCGGTTTTTTCCTTGGCTGGCTGGGCGCCCCCGGGCGCGGGCGCGCGCTTAGCGTCGGCGAGGTAAAATTTTCCGGTATGGTGGAGCCGACGGTCTCACGGGTTGAATATGTCGTCGATCTCAAGCGCGTCATTCGGCGCAGATTTACGCTTGGAATTGGGGACGGTTTGCTCAAGGCTGACGGGGAACCCATTTACTCTGCAACCGATTTGCGGGTTGGGCTGTTTGAAGAACCTGCAGATGGCGCGGATGCATGAGTTTGGCGCGCGCGACGCTTTGACGCGTATAGCGCAGCGTTTGCTCACGGCGGAATGTTGCAGGGTTTTAAGAGGACGAATTGCATGAGACGTGTGGTGATCACCGGAATGGGGATCGTCTCCTCCATCGGTAACAACGTCCAGGAGGTGACGGCATCACTGCGTGAAGCCAAGTCCGGTATCGTCAAGGCGCCCGAATATGCGGAGATGGGATTTCGTTCCCAGGTCTACGGTGCTCCGCAGCTCGACTGGGAGGAAGCGCTCGACCGCAAGGTGCGCCGCTTCATGGGCGCTGGCTCGGCGTGGAACTACATTGCCATGGAGCAGGCAATCCAGGATTCGGGTCTCGAAGAGAGTGATATTTCCAACGAACGCACCGGCATGGTCATGGGGTCGGGCGGACCGTCGACAAAGTCCATAGTATGGGCTGCCGATACCGCGCGCGAACGCGGGCCCAAGAAGGTCGGCCCGTTCGAAGTTCCCAAGGCGATGTGCTCGACGGCGTCCGCGACACTGGCCACACCATTCCAGATCAAAGGCGTCAACTACTCCATCTCGTCCGCCTGTTCCACGTCCGCCCATTGCATCGGCAATGGGACAGAACTCATCCAGTGGGGCAAGCAGGACATTATGTTCGCTGGTGGCAGCGAGGAACTCGACTGGGCATTGTCCGTCCTGTTCGACGGCATGAACGCCATGTCCTCAAAATTCAATGATACACCGGCGACCGCAAGCCGCGCCTATGACGCGAACCGCGACGGCTTCGTGATTGCGGGAGGTGCAGGTGTCCTAGTGCTCGAGGAACTGGAGCACGCCAAAGCGCGCGGTGCCAAAATTTATGGCGAGATCGCCGGATACGGCGCCAATTCCGACGGGTTTGATATGGTGCAACCCTCCGGTGAGGGTGCGGCTCGATGCATGAAAATGGCGATGAAGGATCTCGACTGCGAGATCGACTACATCAACCCGCACGGAACCTCGACGCCGGTTGGCGATATCCGCGAGGTCGAAGCCATCCGAGATGTTTTTGGGAGCAATATTCCGAAAATCAGCGCGACCAAGTCCTTGACCGGTCATTCACTCGGGGCCACGGGCGCGCAGGAATCGATCTATTCGCTGATCATGATGAACAACGGGTTTTTGTGTGAGTCTGCGAATATCGAGGAGCTCGATCCGGACATGGCGGATATGCCAATCTTGCGCGAGCGGGTGGACAACGCAGAAGTTAACTGTGTCATGTCCAATAGTTTTGGTTTTGGCGGTACGAACGCCACACTTGTCTTCAAACGCTTCAACGCATAGCGGATTGAAAGAGAGTGTGGGCAGCCGCTGTTCGATCTAACAGGCCAGTTGCCAGGAATTGCTATGACAGTGAATGATATTGCATCTCCAGGACCTTTGATGAAGGGCAAGAAGGGCCTAATCATGGGTGTTGCGAACGACAGGTCAATCGCCTGGGGCATCGCGCGCGTCCTTGCAGGGCAGGGGGCTGATCTTGCCTTCACCTATCAGGGCGACGCCTTTGGCAGGCGCGCTGTTCCACTAGCGGAATCGGTCGGCGCACAAATCATCGAATCCTGCGATGTCGAAGACCTTGAGAGCGTCGATAATGTATTCAAGGTGATCGGCGACAAATGGGGTTCGCTCGATTTCGTCGTCCATGCGCTTGCATTTTCCGACCGCAATGAGCTCAAGGGCCACTATGCGGACACGAGCCGCGAAAACTTTCTGCAGACGATGGTCATCTCGTGTTTCTCGTTCACCGAGATCTGCAAGCGTGCCTCGGATCTGATGAATGACGGGGGCAGCATGCTGACCCTGAGCTATGGCGGCGCGTCACGAGTGGTGCCTTGTTACAACGTCATGGGTGTTGCCAAGGCTGCATTGGAAGCAAGTGTGCGATATCTGGCGGTTGATTTTGGTCCGCGCGGCATTCGTGTGAATGCGCTGTCACCAGGGCCAATGCGCACGCTTGCGGGCGCGGGTATTTCGGACGCGCGCAGCATCTTCAATTTCCAGAAGGCGCATTCACCGCTCAAACGCACGCCTCATCTGGACGAGGTCGGTGGCGCGGCGCTGTATCTGCTTTCTGATCTCTCCGGCGCTGTGACCGGTGAGGTACATTTTGCCGATTGCGGTTACAACGTCGTATCTACGCCTGACCTCGACGCGCTCAAGGTGTATGAGGACGTGCTGGTTACGGACGGGCGCTCGGAAGCAGCCGAGTAGTATCCTTCTGCAAGGCTGGCCCTCAGGCGGCGTTTCAAGGCGCAAGCGCGCCATTGTACGAGAACATGGCAACATGATTGGGCTGTTCGATTCTGGCCATGGCGGACTCACCGTTTTCCGGGCGCTTGTTCAGCGCTTCCCACATCTGCACTTCGTTTATCTGGGCGATCATGCCAATGCGCCCTATGGCAATCGATCATCTGAGGAAATCGTCAATCTGACACGTGATGGCATTGAAAGGTTGTTCGCCCAGGGGTGCCCTCTTGTGGTGCTGGCTTGCAATACGGCAACAGCAATTGCCTGCCGAACCCTCCAGCAGGAATGGCTGCCTGACGCGGGTTATGCAGGTCACAATGTTCTTGGCGTTGTTGCCCCAATGGTGGAGGCCGCCACCCAGATGCCCTGGGCCGTGACCTCTCCGCAATACCCCCAGAAATACAACACGGATTCGATCGCCGTATTCGGGACGGAGCGTACGATCAGCAGCGGGGTTTACCAGGAGGAAATCCTGAAGCGGTGCCCCAAGGTCACTGTGATAGAGCAGGAATGTCCCGATCTCGCTGGCGCTATCGAGGAGGCGCGCCCGGAAGAAGAACTGGATGCAATGATCGGTTCATACGTCGCAATGCTTCTTGAGAACACGCGTGGTAAAGCGCCAGAGAGGGTTATCCTTGGTTGCACCCACTATCCACTCGTCGAACATCTTTTCGTCCGTCACTTGCCACCGTCGACACGGATTCTGAGCCAGCCACAGGTCGTTGCGGACAGCCTGGAGGATTATTTGGCCCGCCATTTACACTATGCAGATCATCCGCCGGAGACGTCGCAAACGTCCTTGCTGACAACCGGCGATCCCGATGCCGTCGCGCGATCGCTGGAGATCTTCTGGCCTGAACCGCAGATATTCGAACCTGCGGGGTGAGTATTCTCTAGCTCGGGAATATCACGGCCTTGCCGGTGGTCTGAGTATCAAACAGCTTGTAAGCGTCTTCCGCTTCGCCAAACGCAAATTCGTGCGTGAACAGTTCATCGACAGGCAACTTCCTCTGCGCAACGAACGCCGCACACTCGCGCTGACCCGCGGCACTGAATGTCCATGACCCCAACAGGGTGAGCTGTTTGCGGATGATGTCATTGGTAACATCATATGTGGCAGGCCTTGCGCCCATTCCGACAAAACAGACCGTGCCCCAGGTGCGTGTGGCGCGCACGGCCGCCGCTGAGGCTTCCGGAACACCGGAACATTCGAGAGAATAGTCCGCTCCGCCACCGGTCAGTTCCCTTATGGCCTCGACTGGATCATCCCTCCCCGCATTCACCACTTCATCCGCACCAAACTTTCGCGCCTGCTCCAGCCGTTCATCAACAAGGTCGATTGCAATGACCCTCGCACCCATGGCAGCACCCAGCATGGTGGCGCTCAGGCCAACGGGCCCCTGGCCGAAGACAGCGAGCGTTGCCCCGCCCCGCAGCCCCATGCGCTCGATGGCACCAAACGCGGTGCCCGTGCCGCACGAAATGGCGGCGCCCGTCTTGAAAGTCAGTGCGTCAGGCAGTGCAACAAGCGTGCGTGCCGGCACTTTCATGTAGCGTGCATGGGCTCCATGACCGGACTTGCCATATACGACAGAGCCTTCATCGCACAGTTGCGTCCAGCCGGACATGCAGTTGGAACAGGTGCGGCATCCGTCATAGTGATGGACCATGACCCGGGCGCCAGCAGATGCGACACGCTCCGGCACCGACGCGCCCCTCCCAAGCACCACGCCGCAAGGCTCATGCCCGGCGATATATTTTCCTACCAGAGCCTCGTCGCTGGATCGGTATACGTGCAAATCGCTGCCGCACATCCCCGAGGCCTTGATTTCAATGACGACGTCGTCTTCGCTGGGCTCCGGATCGGGGAAATCCCGGAGTTCGAGTTGCCGGTCACCGGTGAAAACCACGCCTTTCATGTTCTCCGCTCCCTTGCGTTTTTCATAGACCTATTGTCTGGCGTTTTCTGCCTTCGCGCAAAACAAAAGCGGCCCTCTAAAGGAGGGCCGCTCGATTGATTTGAACAGAATGCGTGGACGCTAGCTTGCCTCCTTGGCACCCTCCGACTGGCCTTCGTCGCCCTCAATTTCCTTGCCGGTCTCCTGGTCGACGACCTTCATGGACAGGCGTACCTTTCCGCGATCATCGAAGCCCAGAAGTTTGACCCACACCTTGTCACCTTCCTTGACCACGTCGGTGGTCTGTTTGACGCGGTGAGGCGCAAGCTGGGAAATGTGGACAAGCCCGTCCTTGGGACCGAAGAAGTTGATGAAAGCGCCAAAATCAACGGTCTTGACGACCGTGCCCTGGTAAATCTCACCCTCCTCAGGCTCTGACGTGATCATCTTGATCCTGTTGAGCGCATCATCGATCGACTGGGCGCTGTTTGACGCGACCTTGATCGTTCCGTCATCGTTGATGTCGATCTTGGCACCCGTCTCCTCGACGATACCACGCACCACCGATCCACCGGTGCCGATCACATCACGGATCTTGTCGGTCGGGATTGTGATCATCTGGATACGCGGCGCATGCTCGCCAAGGTCATCGCGGGCGGTTCCCAGTGCCTTGGACATTTCGTCCAGGATGTGCATCCGGCCACCCTTGGCCTGCTCCAGCGCCACCTTCATGATCTCCTCGGTGATGCCGGTGATCTTGATGTCCATCTGCAGCGAGGTAATACCCTCAGAACTGCCGGCCACCTTGAAGTCCATGTCACCCAAATGATCTTCATCACCCAGAATGTCCGAAAGAACGGCGAACTTTTCGCCATCCTTGATGAGCCCCATGGCAATACCGGCGACTGGGCGCACAAGCGGCACGCCAGCATCCATCATCGCAAGCGACGCACCGCACACGGAGGCCATGGAAGAGGACCCGTTCGACTCGGTGATCTCGGAGACCACGCGCAGCGTGTAGGGAAATGTCTCGCGATCCGGCAGGATTGGATGAATCGCACGCCAGGCAAGCTTGCCGTGGCCGATCTCGCGTCGGCCGGTAAAGCCAACGCGACCAACCTCGCCAACGGAGTAGGGCGGGAAATTGTAATGCAGCAGGAAGGTTTCCTTGTAGGTTCCCTCCAACGCATCCACGAACTGTTCGTCTTCGCCGGTGCCGAGTGTCGTCACAACAAGCGCCTGGGTCTCGCCCCGCGTGAACAGTGCACTACCGTGAGTACGCGGCAAAATCCCGACTTCACATTTGATGGGTCGCACCGTTGACAGATCCCGTCCGTCGATACGCTTGGACGTTTCGAGTATGGAGCCGCGGACGACGGCCTTCTCGACCGTCTTGAACGCATTCGAGAACTGGCTGGAAATTGCGCCGTCATCCTCCTCAGGCACCAGGGCCTCTTTGGCCTTGGTCTTGGCTTCGGAGACCTTGTCCTGGCGCTCCAGTTTGGCCGAGATCTGATAGGCAGCGCCCAGATCACCTTCGACCGCCGAGCGGACCTTGCCCTCCATGTCGGCATTGTCGGGATTATCAAAGTCCCAGGGTTCTTTTGCCGCCTTTTCGGCGAGATTGATGATGGCATTAATGACAGGTTGCATCTGTTCGTGTCCGAACATGACCGCGCCCAGCATGACGTCTTCAGGAAGCTCCTGCGCTTCTGACTCGACCATCAGCACCGCATCGCCCGTACCCGCGACAACCAGGTTAAGCTTACTCTCCGGCATCTCGTCGAGCATTGGATTGAGTGCATAATTGCCGTCGATATAGCCGACGCGCGCGCCGGCGATCGGTCCCATGAACGGAATGCCCGACAACGTCAGTGCCGCACTCGCTGCGACAAGGGCGACCATATCGGGATCGTTCTCCATGTCGTGGCTCAGCACGCTGATGAGGACTTG
>DEIT01000135.1:47965-50419 GCA_002352635.1 Hyphomicrobiaceae bacterium UBA2767
CCTCCAGGGATCTTGCCAGCCGCATAAGTCTTCTCGCGGTAATCGACCATTAGCGGGAAAAAGTCGATGCCGGTGCGGGGTTGTCTCTCGGCGACTGCTGTCGCCAGCACACTGGTGTCGCCATATTTGACGAGTGCAGAACCGTCGGCCTGGCGCGCGATGCGCCCGGTCTCGATTGTCAGCGTGCGTCCGCCCCATTCAATTTCTTCTGTGTGGATATCAAACATTCTATCTTCTCGGTCTTTCCTTACGAGGGGAACCAATCATATTGGAACCGCGCAGCCGACGGATTTCGACGGCGCGTCCGGATTCCCCGGTTCCGTTCTTTACGCATTTCTGCGCGGGCTAACGGCGGATGCCCAAGCTTGCAATCAGTTTCTTGTAACGCTCCTCGTCCTTTGTCCTGACATAATCGAGGAGCCTGCGCCGCTGGCTCACCATCTTGAGCAGCCCGCGACGCGAGTGGTTGTCTTTCTTATGTGTTTTGAAATGTTCGGTCAGGTTTGTGATCCGCTCAGTCAGGATCGCAACTTGAACCTCAGGCGAACCCGTGTCGCCCTTATCAGTAGCATATTCGCCAATAAGTTCTTTCTTCCGCTCAGCGGCAATCGACATCGTCTAACTCCTATTCTTCAGATTAATTTGGGCGCGGCTCAGCCGTGTAAATTAAATACGCGCTTTGGCCTTAGTTCTCCGCGCTTCACTTCGCCAAGTGCCACGAGATGTCCACGTGACGTTGCATAAACGGGCCCGCTTATGATCGGAGCATCACGACCGCGCAAAAGCACAGCCTGTCCCCGAGCCAACTTCGCCGCATCGTCTCCGCTTACGGCCAGCGCCGGGATGTCGTCCAGCGCGGTCTCTACGGGATGCAATACAGCATCAAGCCCTTCTTGGCCGGCGGCACTATGGCTCAACTCCTCCAGTTTATCCAGAGAAATAGTGGACTTACTGTGGAACGGTCCAACGCGTGTGCGCCGCAACTCCCTGATGTGTCCAAGCGTGCCAAGCCGACGGCCGAAATCGCGGGCAAGCGAGCGGACATACGTTCCTTTTCCGCAGTCAGCCTCAAAAATGCAATGGTCTCGATCGGGAACTTCCACGACCTCAAGCCGGTTCACTTGAACCTTCCGCGCGCTGAGTTCGAAGGTGTCGCCGTCACGAGCAAGATCATAGGCACGCGCGCCATCCACCTTGATGGCCGAATAACGCGGGGGCACTTGTTCTATCTCACCAATGAACTCGGGCAAGACCAGTTCGATTTCTTCGAGTGTAGGACGCACATCGCTCGTCCCGAGCACTTTGCCCTCGGCGTCATCAGTTTCCGTGTCCGCACCCCATTGAACTGCAAAACGATAGCTTTTCAGCCCATCCACAACGAATGGAACCGTCTTTGTCGCTTCACCAAGCGCGATAGGAAGCACGCCGTTTGCCAGCGGATCAAGAGTTCCGGAATGCCCAGCTTTCGAGGCGTCAAACATACGTTTGACGCGTGTTACGGCATCGGTTGATGTCACCCCGGACGGCTTGTCCAGGACTACCCATCCGTGCACGAGCCTACCTTTGCGTCTTCTTGCCATTTCTTCCGGCTACTCCACGCGGCCGCGTTGCATTCAGTCGATATCCCGCGCCACATCAGACGAACGCAGGAGCGCGTCCATCCGACCCGCTCGATCAAATGTCGGGTCGAGTTCGAAGACCAGCTCGGGTACGTGTCTGAGAGACACCAGTCGCGCCAATTCGCCTCGGATGTACCGTTTGTGACGAATCAGCGCCGCAACAACGTTCTCCTGATTCTCGCCGCCAAGAGGAAGAACATACACGGTCGCATTTTTCAGATCGGGTGACGGACGCACCTCCGAGACGGTTAGAACGACGCCTTCAAGATCGGGATCGGTGACGTCCTGTTTCAGGAACACTTCCGACAACGCCTTGCGGACAGCTTCACCAATGCGCAACTGCCGTTGGCTGGGGGCCCTCTTGCCGTGGCCTTTGGTCATCATCTAATCCGGATATGAATCTGATATCAGCGCCGCCGCCCGATCAAAGAAAAGGCAGCTAGAGCGTGCGCTCTATTTCCTCAACGGTGAAGCACTCGATCACATCACCCTGCTTGAGGTCGTGATAATTCTCAAAGCCCATCCCGCACTCCTGCCCGCCCGGGACCTCGCTCACTTCGTCCTTGAACCGCTTCAGCGTGCTGAGCTTGCCTTCGTGGATGACAACGTTATCGCGAATGAGGCGTACATGTGCGCCGCGCTCGACCTTGCCCTCCGTCACACGACAACCGGCGACACGGCCAACCTTGGAAATATTGAAGACCTCAAGCACTTCCGCATTGCCGAGGAAATTCTCCCTCAAGGTCGGGTCCAGCATGCCCGACATGACGGCACGCACGTCATCGATCAAATCGTATATCACCGCGTAGTAGCGGATCTCGATGCCCTCTTGTTC
>DEIT01000135.1:50571-51494 GCA_002352635.1 Hyphomicrobiaceae bacterium UBA2767
GGGAACTCCTTGATGGAGCCCTCCTTGAGGTCGCTCATCATCTGCTCAAGTGATCCACGCATACCGGTGCCGGCCGCGCGCACGTCACGGTATTTGCGCTCTCGATATTCAGTGATTTCCCGTGCCCGCGCTTCGCTGGTTACGACGGCAAACCGATCTCCAGCCTCCGGTGCTGAATCAAGGCCCAGAATCTCCACTGGAACCGATGGTCCGGCGTTGTCCACCTGCTCACCGTGATCATCGATCAGGGCACGAACCTTGCCCCAGGCCGCGCCCGCAACGACGATATCTCCAATACCAAGCGTACCCCGCTGAACAAGCACGGTGGCCACAGCCCCGCGTCCGCGTTCAAGCTTGGCTTCAATAACCACGCCTTCTGCCACACGATCGGGATTAGCCTTCAACTCAAGAACTTCAGTTTGCAGAAGAACGGCCTCGACCAACTTGTCGAGGTTCGTTTTTTCGATAGCTGAAACCTCGATTTCAAGCACATCGCCACTCATGCTTTCCACGATCACTTCATGCTGCAACAGATCAGTCCGCACCCTTGAGGGATCAGCGTTCGGTTTGTCGATCTTGTTGATGGCAACGATGAGCGGAACTTCCGCCGCCTTAGCGTGATTGATCGCTTCCACCGTCTGAGGCATGACACCGTCATCGGCTGCCACCACGAGAATAACGATATCGGTCACCTCGGCGCCGCGAGCTCGCATTGCCGTAAAAGCCTCATGACCAGGCGTATCGATGAAAGTCACCTTCTGCCCGCTCGCCGTATTGACCTGATACGCGCCAATATGCTGGGTGATACCACCGGCCTCGCCGGCAACCACGTCGCTCTCACGCAGAGCATCGAGCAGTGACGTCTTGCCGTGATCGACGTGCCCCATAACCGTTACGACCGGCGCGCGCGGCTTGAGTGTCTC
>DEIT01000169.1:0-12892 GCA_002352635.1 Hyphomicrobiaceae bacterium UBA2767
CTCGTATCGGTGGACGTGCTTTTTTCAATCAGCACATTGAGAGCGTCGCGGTTCTTCTGGCGGGCGGCCAGATCCGCAAAGTCCGGGCTATCAAGTTCCTTGTCGTTGAGGATATCCTTCAACAACTCCCACATGTGCTGACCGGAGCAGGCGATATTGATATAGCCGTCGCTCGTCTTGAACACGCCGGTCGGGATGCTGGTTGGATGATTGTTGCCAGCCTGGGGTGGTATCTCGTTCGCCATCAGCCAACGTGCCGCCTGGAAATCGAGCATGAAGACCTGCGCCTGCAACAACGATGTCTGCACCCATTGTCCCTCGCCGGAGCGTTCGCGCTCCAGCAACGCCATCAGGACCGCCTGTGCACAGAACAACCCGGCGGTCAGATCGGCAACGGGAATACCAACGCGCATTGGCCCCTCGCCCGGCTTACCGGTAATGGACATAAGCCCGCCCATACCCTGAGCGATTTGATCGAAACCGGGGCGATCCCGATAGGGTCCATCCTGCCCGAAACCGGAAATCGACGCGTAGACCAGCTTCTTGTTTACCGCCTTGAGGCTCTCATAGTCGATGCCCAGACGGGACTTCACGCCGGGTCGGAAATTCTCCACCACGACGTCGGCGTTCTCCGCAAGCTTCTTAAAAACCGCGACGCCTTCATCCGACTTGAGGTTGAGCGTAAAGCCGCGCTTGTTGCGGTGCAGGTTTTGAAAGTCCGGCCCCGCACGCGGACCTCCCATGCCACCGGAATCGTCACCACCGGGTTCTTCAATCTTGATGACATTCGCACCCCAGTCCGCGAGTTGGCGAACACATGTGGGGCCCGATCGAACACGGGTAAGATCGAGCACGGTATAGGGTGAAAGCGGTGCGTGTGACGGATCGGAGGACATTTGTCTGCAGGCTGAAGGAGTTTCGATCGAACCCGTCAATTGAAGGCCATTTAGGCGTCTACGGCAAGCGGTAGCCCGAAGAAAATTTGAATTGGAATGACGAAGACGGAATTGAATATCCCCTCATCATGAGTTTCAGCGCGGGTTGAACCGCGAAATTTTTGTGCCTTCCAATGTCAGATTGTACATCAACCCTTTTTCGTTGAAGACGAAGCCGATGATCGGATCGAGAATGTTATTGGTGTTTACGCGCCCGCTCGCACCCACATTGATCAGCGTAACCGAACCGTCCACGCCAACTTCCCAGCCTGAGCGCGCCCGAAAGCCGGCAAGAGCTGAAGGCGTCATGAACATGATGACAATTGAGCGGGTCTGCACACCGAATTGGAAACCCACCGAGGCGCCGATGATGTTGTAGTAGCCGGAGTTCTGTCCCCGCACGTGCAAGACACCTTCGCCGTATTCACCGCCAATGCCGATGCCCGCCTTGACGATGGACGGAAAAATCAGGATCGCCTGCGCCTTGTTGGCCAGCTCGCGGCCACTGACCACGCGTGCAAAGAATCGATCGAGTGTTGCCCGTGAATCCGCGTCGATTTGTGCCGCGCTCGCCGCATGAGCTGTGCTCGATCCGAACTGTGAGATCGCGGCAAATGCCATAAGCGCAAAAATCATTGATTGCAGTGCGCGCATGATTCTATTCCTCCCAGATTCCGAGCCCAATCAATAGCACCATCGCGACAAAAAATGGACACCCGAATTCGCCTGTCTCAACATATATGTTTCTGAAGTGTATCTATTTTCCACCTAAAAACTCATCAATCCAGCGTTCGTAGTCGGCGTTACGCTTGACCGCCGCCGTCAACTCTCCCGGTGGCAGGCCTTTCAAATCCGCTGGTTTGGTCCCCTCGCGCAGGGCCTTCATGGTATTGTAGACTGCATTATAGGCGGCGGCGATAGGCTGGTGGCCTTGCAGACAGATGCGCACATTGTTGGCGGAAAGATAGTCGAGATCCATGATCTCCGGTCCCGCTCCGCCGATGACCAGCGGCAGCTTGACGGCATTTGCAGCCGCCTCAAGCTGCTCTCTGGTCTTCACACCCACCAGGAAGATCGCATCAACGCCGCATTTCTCGTAAGCCATAATGCGTTCCAACGCGTCATCAGTAGTGCTCTTCCACATGGCACTCGTGCGCCCGACAATCGCGAGCCCCGTGTCTCGACGCGCATCGATGGCCGCATTCATCTTGCCGACACCTTCCTCGACTGAGGTGAAAGTGACTTCGCGCGGGCTGCCGTACTCCATTGGCAACACGGTGTCCTCGATGGACATGCCGCAAATCCCGGCCGTTTCCAACTCCTCAACGGTACGCATGACATTGAGCGCGTTGCCGTAGCAGTGATCGGCATCGACCATGAGGGGCAATTCACCCGCACGGCAGATGCGCCGGCACTGGTCTGCAAACTCGCTCATGGTGATTACGATGTGATCGGGCGCTCCAAGAACCGTCAACGCCGCAACGGAACCAGCGAACATCCCAGCTTCAAATCCCAGATCCTCGGCAATGCGTGCAGAAATTGGATCGAAAACGGACGCAGGATGTACGCATCTTTCTCCCTCCAACATTGCGCGAAAAGCCTCACGCCGTTTCTTGAAGCGCATTTAAGCTCCCTTCCCCTCGTGCTTTTCAAATTCCTGAAAAACCAGAAATTCAGAATGACAGTCGTTTGTAGATCCTGAGTTTGCAAATACCGTTGGATCTGCCCTCAAGATGACCCGGCCACCTTCATGACAAACGGATTGCCTGAGCCCTTGCCGGTGTTGATCATAACGCTCTTGGTTTGCAGGTACTGCTCGATGGCTTCCTGCCCGTTCTCGCGCCCGATGCCCGATTGCTTGTAACCACCGAACGGCGCGGTGACAGATACGGCGCGATAGGTGTTGACCCAGATGGTTCCCGCGCGAAGGCGCCTGGCCATGATAGTCGCGCGGTTGAGATTTTGCGTCCACACGCCTGCCGCGAGCCCGTAGATTACATCGTTGCCGGTCTGGATCGCATCCTCTTCGTCCTTGAACGTGATCACTGACAGGACCGGACCGAATACCTCTTCCTGGGCAATGCGCATGTCGTTGGTGACATTGTCGAATATCGTCGGCTTGACGAAATACTTCCCGCCTCCCTCATCAGCACCAGCTGGGCCACCACCCAGCACACAGGTCGCGCCCTCGTCCTTGGCGATGCCAATATACTCAAGCACCTTTTCATATTGCGGTGGCGTCGTGACCGGGCCCACCTGGGTATCCGGCAATTTCGGATCACCCATGCGTGCGGACGAAGCAACTTCGATCAGTTTTTCCATAAACGCATCATGGATTGACTCCTGCACCAGCAGCCGGGACCCCGCGATGCATGTCTGCCCCGTGGCGGCAAAGATGCCGGAAATGGCGCCATTGACCGCGTCCTCCAAAATGCAATCGTCGAAGACGATATTGGGAGACTTGCCACCGAGTTCGAGCGAAACCTTCTTAAGCCCCTGTGCCGCCTGTTCGTAAACGCGCCGGCCCGTCAGCCCCCCGCCCGTAAACGCCACTTTGGCGACTTGCGGGTGTGTCACAAGCGGTTCGCCCGCTTCCTTGCCGGTGCCCGTAACCACGTTAATGACACCGGGCGGAAAACCGGCTTCCTCGACCAGCTTCATGAATTCAAGCAACGATGCGGATGTGAACTCCGAGGGCTTGATGACACAGGTACAGCCTGCAGCTAGCGCTGGCGCCAATTTCCATCCCACAAGCAGCAGCGGTGAATTCCACGGTGTTATCATCGCACAGACGCCAACCGGCTCGCGCAACGTGTAATTGAACGTGTCCGGCTTGTCCGTTGCAATGACCGACCCTTCGATCTTGTCGGCAAGCCCGCCGTAGAAATAGTACCATTCAGGCAAGTACTTGCATTGCGCACCCATCTCGGAAATGAGCTTGCCATTGTCGCGCACTTCAATCTGAGCCAGATCGTCCGCGTTGGCGGCGATCAGGTCTCCTAGTTTGCGCATCAGGCGCCCGCGTGCCGTCGCGGTCATTTCCGCCCAGGGCCCGGAGTCCCATGCCGCATAGGCCGCCTTCACGGCCTTATCCACGTCTTCCGCACCGCATTTGGGGATGAGCGCCCAGGGTTCGCCCGTATAAGGGTCTTCGCTTTCGAATGTCTCGCCGCTGTCCGCAGTGACCCATTGTCCCCCGATATGGGTCTTGTATTCTTTCAGCTTGGACATCCCTTCACTCCTCACGCGTCGACCCGATTTTGCCCATTAACTTGCGCGGTAGCAGCGTCGTCTGCAAGGGGATATGCGGTCACTTTGTCGGTTCCCGAAAGAGGACAAGGAAGGATCGAGTTCAGTCGGCCGGTTCTTTCAAGACCTCATAGGCCTCAAGCGCGCGTTTGCGCCCGGCATCAAGTGCGACAATGGGCGCGGGGTAAGTCTCCCCAATTTTCACACGCGCCTTTTCAAGAATTTGAGCTTTTGCCTTCCAGGGATCATGGATGCGTGCAAGTGGCATCTTGGCCAGTTCCGGAACCCACGCCTTCACATACAAGCCATCGGGATCGAATTTCTTGCCCTGAAGCACGGGATTGAAAATGCGGAAATAGGGTGCTGCATCGGCACCGCATCCTGCGACCCATTGCCAGCTCGCTGAATTGTTGGCGAGATCTGCGTCAACAAGCGTGTCCCAGAACCAGCGTGCGCCATCCTGCCAGGGAATAAGCAGATGTTTCACGAGAAATGATGCAACGATCATACGCACACGATTGTGCATCCAGCCCGTCGTCCAGAGTTCCCGCATTCCGGCATCAATGATCGGATAGCCGGTGCGGCCCTGCTGCCAGGCGGCGAGCAGGCGTGGGTCATTGTCCCACGGAAATCTCGTGAATTCATGCCGGAACGGTTTTTCGGGGAAGTGCATCCAGTGAAACAGCAAATGATGCGAAAACTCGCGCCAGATGAGTTCGCGCAGGAAGCTCTCCGAATCCGCATCCAGGCTGCCTCCCTTCGCATCCGCCGCGTTTACAACCGCATTCCAAACCTGCCGCGGGCTGATTTCCCCGAAATGCAAATGCGGCGAGAGCCGTGACGTTCCATCGATACCGGGCAAGTCGCGATTCGTCCGGTACCCTTTCAGGAGCCCACCCGCGAGAGCATCGAGCCGCGCGTTCGCCCCCGCCTCGCCCGGCGTCCAGGCAGCGGAAATACCACCCGCCCAATCGGGGTTTTTAGGTTGAAGCTCCCAACTTTCAAGCGCGTCACTCTCTATTCGATCGGGCACGCGCGGCATTGATCCTATTGCTTTGTGCAGCTGTACGGACTGAGCTGCATTCAGACAGGCCTTATAAAATGGCGTGAATACTTTGTAGGGCTCGCCGACCCCGGACTTGATGTCTTCCGGCTCAAACAGCAGGGAACCTGAAAACCTCCGGCAGCGCACGCCCACCCCTTCAAGCGTGCGATAAAGCGCGCGCTCAAGCCGTACGGCCCAGGGTTCGTATCCGCGGCTCCAGTAGATTGCCCTCGCGCCTGTCTCCCGCGCTAAATCGGCGAGAACAGCCGGTGCCGGACCGCGCGCGAGAACCAGATGACTGCCACGTTTGCGCAGGCTGGTATCAAGGCTCTTCAGGCTCTCATGCAGCCACCAGCGACTTGCCGCGCCCGGCATCCACTTTCCCGGACTTTCCTCGTCAAACACATAGACAGGGACTACAGGCGCGCCAGCTGCGACCGCCGCTGCGAGCGCGGCGTGGTCATGAAGCCGCAAATCCTGTCTGAACCAGACGATGATAGGCGCTGCCGCCATGCTTTTGGTGCTTCCCTGCCGTCTATAAAAGCAACCCGCGCAACAATACTACGCACGATACGACGCGGATGATTCGAGCCGAAACATACCCGATCGATAGGGCCAATTGCGGTCTTTATTCGGTCTCAATCCTACCGGGGAGATGTTCCGCATAGACGCGAACCGCCTCCTCAAGCGTTCGACTCGCGTCGATCGTTTCGCGGGTTTCCTGCGCAAATGGCGTTCTTGCCAGGACCCGGAAGATTTCCGCCGCCCCTTCATGAAAGCCGGGTGGCACACCGGCACCGGCAAACGTTGCCGCTATTTCTTCCATTTCGGCAATCCAGCGCTCAGAGTCGGCCGGCAGGCGCGGCACGCGTTCGCGCATGATCTTGTATTCGGCTTGCTGGCTGAACTCAAACTCACGCGCCAGGGCCTGGCTTAATCCGAGTTGTTCGGCTGCAAGCAACACGGCCGTCTGCAGGGTCCACCGGCCTTTGGTAAGCCCCGCGTAACACATCTTCAGGCCTGAAGCGGCGCCGATTTCACTTCCAAGCGTAAGCACCTCAATGCCCTTACCGTCGAGCGCCTCCATGGAGGACGTATCCGGCCCGCTGACATAAAACCGCGTTCCCGTACCTTTGCCTGGCGCCAGCCCAATAATGCCCCCGTCAATATAAGGCGCGCCCGCAGCCGAAATCACCTCTCCAACCTTTGTGGTGAGATCGGGCGATATGGCGTTACAGTCGACATAGACAGGCGTCTGTCCTGCCTCTCCCATCGCCTCTGCAACAGCTTCGGCCTGTGCCAGTGCCCGGTCAGGCGGCAGAATGGAAAGCACCATGTCAACGTCACTGACGAGAGCGATGAGGTCAGCGGCATCTTCAAGCCCCGCCTCTTCCGCAAGACCACGCGTGCGAGAGCTGCGCCCGGCGAGGCAGGTCAGAACACGATGGCCGTGTTCTTGCAGAACTCTCCCGACAGCATGGCCCATGTCGCCAGGCATGAGGATGGCTATAGATGGAAGTGGCATTTTCGCGTTCCGTATTTGTCGGGGGAAATGGGTTGAAGCTCTGAGATACTCTAGCTCGCACTACGCAATGCTGCTAGAGCGGCTTCATGCAGCTCAACCGATTCCGCGCCAAAGCAACAAAAGATTACACGCTCGATTGTGTTCATCTTGCCAGAGCCCCGATGAGCCCTGATATTTCCGGTCACTGCGTCGACAGCAATTTGCGCGGCGCGTGCGGCTGGAAACCCGTAGATGCCGGTAGAAATTGCAGGAAATGCAATTGAAGTCAGTTCATTCGCGCGCACCAACTCCAAGGATTTGGAATAGCAGCCGTGCAGTGCAGAATCCTCACGATTCTCACCTCCACCCCAGACAGGGCCAACCGCATGAATCACCCATTTGGCAGGAAGGTTGTAGCCTTTGGTAAGACGGGCGTCGCCCGTTGGGCACCCACCAAGCATTGCGCATTCTTTCGCCAACTCCAGCCCGGCAGCTGCGTGAATGGCTCCACATACCCCGCCCCCCGGCGCAAGCGTCTCGTTGGCCGCATTGACGATCGCCTCCACGTCCAATGTGGTGATATCGGCGTCGATGACCTCGATCTTGGGGTCCATGCCCGCACTCCGTCGTTCAGCAAGTATCTAAAAGCGCGAGAGTGGCGTGATCAAGCCGCCGGCTGAAGCGGCTGCTTACCCTTTGCCGCATGTACCGATTTTGCGGTCGGCGGCGGCGGCGGAACAGGGTAGGACATGGATGCCACGGAACCGAATTTCTTCAGCAGCTTCTTGATGTATGTCCGGTAGCGATAATGCTGCACCTCAAGCTTGTGGCGGGGTGAATCGATGTAATTCACACCGTGGGACACGTCGGGCGTGACCGTGGCCTTGTATTTGCGGAACCAGTCAGCTTTTTCCGGTGCAAGCTCCTGAGCAACAACAAAGGCCGAGATCAATTGGCCCTGATAGTCGGCAAGTTGCCAGAAACCACCGTCTGCTGGCTGCAGCAGCCCGCACACGAACAAATTGTCCAGCTCTCGATGGCAGATATTCAGGAAAAGAGGTGAGGAGCCGTCCTCATTGGCAATGTAGCTCTTATCCATGAACGGAAAGGAGAGGTGGTAGCCCGTGGCGTAGACAACGAGATCAACCTCGCTCTCCTCGCCGTCGGTGAACACAACCTTCTTGCCCTCGAACCGCGCGACATCCCGGCGGGGCTTGATCCGCTTGTGCGCCAGATGGTCGAGATAAGCGGGCGCAGAGTTGGGATGGGATTCCAATATCTTGTGGTCCGGTTTCGGCAATCCCAGGCGCTCATATGGCCCGACCAGACAATAAATCGCCATGCCGTACACCCAGCGCAGGACCCTGCGGGGCACCGGCCAGCGCTGGGTACGGTCGAGCCACTTGTCCATGGGGCGACCGAATGCAAATTTAGGGAGGAAATAGTAAGTGCGCCGCATGGAGTGATCCACCGAACGCGACAAATAAGCGGCATCCGCCGCCAGGTCACATCCCGTATTGCCGGCACCAACAATGAGTACCCGTTTGTCGCGCAACTGGTCGCGGGTTTTCACATCGATCGCATGCAGGGTTTCGCCGGTGAAATTGCCCGGATAGTCTGGAGTGCTCGGGTCCCAGTGGTGACCATTTGAAACGACCACGCCGTCATAGACCCTGGGGCGCTTGTCGCCCGAAACAGTGACCAGCCATTTGTCGTCGTGCCTTTCGACGTTCTCAACGATCGTGTTGAACGTAATCCGGTCATAGAGCCCGAAATGGCGTGCGTAGGAACGTACATAGTCGAGTGCCGCATCCTTGCTCAGGAACTGTGGAGAGCCCTTGGGCATATTGAAATCGACATATTTGGAGAGCGAGCGTGAGGTATTCAGGCAGATTGTTTCATAGACGTGCGATGGGCTGTCAGGATTCCAGATGCCGCCGACGTCGGATTCCTTCTCAAAACAATCGAATGGAATGCCGCGCTCGGCAAAATTTTTGACAACCGCCAGCCCGCACGCACCCGCGCCAATCAGGCAATAGCGTTTTGCTGTTTCCGAAGTCACAACTGCATGCCTTTTCAACTCTTTGCCGGATGCACCATTCGCATCACGGCACCTTCCCTCGTCAAAAAATGACGCATAGCACAATATCACGGGTTGAGCCTACGCCCCAAAGAGTGGTGCGTGGTCGCATGGTCTCCATACAAGACACGTATGATGGGCTTCAATTCCGGCACCGAAGGGGCATTTTGCCAATCACTGGCCAAAGTGTACCGGATTAGCCTATCTAGGAAGCCAGAATGAGTAATTCCGGCAATGTTTTGCCATGTGAGAACCGCCGATGAGCGACGCCAGCATCAAGAGACATGCCACAACACCCGTTTTGGTCTCGCGGGTAATCGTTGGGGGGACGGCACCCATCGTGGTGCAGTCCATGACCAACACGGACACGGCCGACGTGCAGGCGACGGCCAGGCAGATAGCAGACCTCGCGCGCGCGGGCTCAGAGCTCGTCCGCATTACAGTCGACCGGGACGAGGCGGCAGCAGCCGTACCCCATATTCGCGACGCAGTGCGCGCGCAAGGCATCGATGTGCCGATTGTTGGCGATTTTCACTATATCGGCCACAAACTGCTGGCGGATCACCCTGGATGCGCGGAGGCGCTCGATAAATACCGTATCAATCCCGGCAATGTAGGTTTCAAGGACAAGCGCGACCCGCAATTCTCCGCCATTATCGAGACCGCGCTTAAATACGCAAAACCCGTACGTATCGGTGTCAATTGGGGCTCCCTCGACCAGGAGTTGCTCACCCACTTGATGGATGAAAATGCAGCTCTCCCCGAGCCCCGCGACGCCCGCGATGTGCTGCACGAGGCGATGGTACAGTCTACCTTACTGAGCGCGGCGCGTGCGGAAGACCTTGGGCTCGGCAAGGACCGTATTATCCTGTCGGCCAAGGTAAGCGCCGTTCAGGACCTTATCAGCGTTTACCGTATGCTTGCCGAGCGCAGTTCCTACGCACTCCATCTGGGTCTTACCGAAGCGGGCATGGGCCCTAAGGGCATTGCCGCCTCCTCAGCGGCGCTGGGAATTTTGCTGCAGCAAGGCATCGGCGATACGATCCGTGTATCACTGACGCCAGAACCCGGCGGCGACCGAACGCTGGAAGTGCGCGTCTCCCAGGACATACTCCAGTCCATGGGTCTGCGTTCCTTCGCACCTGAAGTAGCGGCATGCCCCGGGTGCGGGCGCACGACAAGCACCGTCTTTCAGGAACTGGCAAAGGACATCGAGGAACATTTGCGCACCTCAATGCCTGAATGGCGCGCGCGCTATCCCGGTGTCGAGACGCTGAACGTGGCTGTCATGGGTTGCATCGTGAACGGTCCCGGCGAGAGCAAGTACGCCGATATAGGCATCTCCCTCCCCGGCACTGGTGAACAACCGGCGGCACCGGTATTTATTGACGGAAAGAAGGCAATGACCCTACGCGGCGCGGACATCGCCAATGAGTTCAAGGTCATTGTCGCTGACTATATCGAACGCCGTTTTGGAACCGCGAAGTCCGGCGGCGTTCCGGCTAATGCTCACGGTGGCTGACGAAGCGCGCGGTTTCCCGCAAGCTGTCGGCTCGCTCACCGAACCGCTCCAGCGTGGTGATGGCTTCTGTTTCAAGGCGGGAGAGTTCGGCCCTGGCTTTCTCAATCCCCAGTGTTGAGACAAGTGTCGCCTTTCCGGCGTCCTGATCCTTGCCCGCCTTTTTGCCGAGCTTGGCTGCGTCACCGGTCACATCAAGCAGATCGTCCGCGAGCTGGAATGCCTGACCCAACAGCCGTCCATATGCTTCAAGCGCTGCCCGGTCCTTGCCAATAGCTTGGCCAAGCACGGCGCCTGCAGTACAGGCATATTCTATCAGTGCGCCGGTCTTGAGGGCCTGCAAACGCCTGATTTCATCCACAGTGAGGGATTTGCCCTCTGCTTCGAGGTCGAGTGACTGCCCTCCCGCCATTCCCGCCCATCCAGACGCACGCGCCAGTCCCAATGCCAACTCCCCGCGTACAGCCGAATCGGAATGGGTTTCGGGTGCTGCCAGAATTTCGAACGCAAGCGTCAGCAGTCCGTCACCGGCAAGGATAGCGGTGGCCTCATCAAAGGCTATGTGAACGGTATCGCGTCCGCGCCGTATCGCGTCGTTATCCATGGCCGGCAAGTCGTCATGAACGAGCGAATAGTTGTGTACGCATTCGAGCGCGGCGGCAGCATCCAATGCATTTTCGAGTCTCACTCCGAAAATTGATGCGGACTCAACCAGCAGGAAAGGCCGCAGCCGCTTGCCGCCGCCGAGTGCCGCGTATCGCATGGCTTCCGCCAACTTTTCAGGCGGCGCGGCAGGCCCGCGTGTGCCGGACAGAAAATCTGCAAGTCTTTGCTCAACGCGCATCGCAATGGCGCTTAGTTTTTTGTCAAAAGTCATTTAACCAACATATCGCAAGCTGATTGCCCCGTTGTATGGAATTTGCACTGGAAGTCGCTGGATGTTGCAGCACGAAACACGGAGAGGGTACAAGGGCGCCATGTCCACCCGGACCAAAGGCATTTTCAGATTACTCGCCAAGCTCGGGGCGGTGGTGCTCATCGCGTTGCTGTGCGTTGTTCTGGCTTACCGTTTCATCAACCCGCCCTATTCCACTCTGATGGTCGCAAATGCACTTGCGGGACGGACGCTGAAGCACAAGTGGGTGCCGCTCGACCAGATTTCCCCATATCTGGTAAGCGCGGTGGTGACATCTGAAGACGCTCGATTCTGCCGTCACTGGGGTGTTGACTGGGCAGAGGTTGAGGACGCCTTCGAGCGCGCAGAGAAAACTGGCCGGGGGCCGCGCGGAGCAAGTACTATTCCGATGCAAACGGTCAAGAACCTGTTTCTGTGGCCAGACAGAAGCTATGTGCGGAAATCTATCGAAATTCCATTGGCCTATGTGGCAAGCATGGTGTGGTCCAAGCCGCGGATGCTGGAGATATATCTCAATGTCGCTGAGTGGGGGCCTGGTGTATTCGGCGTACAGGCGGCGGCACGACACCATTTTCGCAGTAGTGCCGCGAAACTTACGCGACGCGAAGCCTCGCAACTCGCCGCCGCACTGCCCAACCCACATGTTCGAAACGCGGGGCGCCCTGGTCCGAAAACGCGTCGGCTCGCGCTGAAGATGGAAAAGCGCCTCAAGGCCGGGGGCGCACCCCTGGATTGTATTTACACCAACTGATGCGGGCCACGCCGCAACCTCTGGCATTCGCGTGCAAATAGTGTATAAGGACGCCGATTAATCCCCGTCCTCGCCCGGATGAGACATTCCCGGATCGAGACGCGCCGTGCCATGAGGGACGCGCCCAAAGGGATTTAGTTCTTATAGGAGAGAGCTGATGGCTGTTCCCAAGAGAAAAGTGTCGCCCAAGACGCGCGGACAGCGCCGGTCGACCGACGCATTGAAGAACCCGACCTATGTCGAGGACAAGGAAAGCGGCGAGTTGCGCCGACCGCACCATATCGACCTTAAGACGGGCATGTACCGAGGCCGTCAAATTCTGGAGCCCAAGGACGAATTCTAGCTGCGGAGGGATGAGGCCATGATCCTCGTGTTGCCGTTCCTGCTTCTTTCGGTGATCGCATACAATGTGATCGTCTTCGTAACAGGCACACCTCTGGACACCACAGTCTTTCAAGTCCCCATGATTTCGGGCGCAGTCTGGACATTTACCCTTAGCGACGCGATCGTGGCGGGCACATTGTTCCTTCTGTTCATTGAAATCCTCAAAGCCACCCGTACAGGCGGCAACTCGCTGATCGACCATGCACTGTCCACGATAGTGTTTATCGTTTGCCTGATTGAATTTCTGGTCGTACCCGAGGCGGCGACGTCACTGTTCTTCTTTATTACGCTCATTACCCTAATCGATGTCGTAGCCGGTTTTTCAGTGACGATTCGCGCCGCAAGACGTGATTTCGCGGTTGGACCGCAGCACTACTAAACCGATAAAAAATGAGGGTGATGGCTGCGCCAGGCCCGGGGATTAGGGGACGGGGCCTGGCTTGGGAGGTCAAATTCTCAAATTCACGCCATTCGTTCTTTTGCAGGACAAGGCGCTGATCGCTTGCGAG
>DEIT01000169.1:13036-14569 GCA_002352635.1 Hyphomicrobiaceae bacterium UBA2767
AGTTCGATTGGCTGGTACCTCTTATCTCCATCCACTTAACCGAAACGGGCTCCTTGTCTCATTTTGCGACATTTCACCCATCTCGTCGCAATTCCCGGGCCAGAACGGACTGTTAAGGTTTGTCCATTCTTAAGACTTGTCCCTTATTCTCACGCAAAGTAGAGAGTTGGGCCAACCAAGTGTTGCCTTTGGAAATACTCGCGCAAACCGCGTGAATCCGGAAAAGACACCTCTCGCAAAATTCGGGGGTCGCCGCGTGAACGCCGCGCAGCAAAAAACGGACAATCAAACTGGTGCCATGCCAGCACCTTCCGCACATGCGGAAAGGGATGCCACCGGCGCGCATGTGTCACCTACGCTTGGAATCGATCTTGTCTCTATCCTGAGCGCTGCTGATGAAACCTGTTACCGGTGGGATTTCGCAAGCGATGCAATCGTTTGGGCGGACAATGCACCGCAGGTGCTTGGCGTCACCTCACCCAACAACCTTACCAGCGGTGCAGCTTTTCATCAGCTGATCGACCCGGAGTTCGCAAACCAGCGATATGAGGCAATTCGCTCTGCAGCCAGCGCGGATGAAGGGAGCGGTATTCCCTACTCGGTTCAGTACAAACTGCGTCCCAACGGCCGCAGAAACTCTGCGGTTCTGTGGATTGAGGATTATGGCAGGTGCTTTTCGGGTCCACTTGGACAGCCCGCCTACGCACATGGTGTCGTCCGCGTAATCAATCAGCGCTATCAGGAAGAGCAACGTCTTCAGCACCTCAGCCGTCACGACGAATTGACCGGCCACCTCAACCGCATCGCCCTGGTCGATGAAATGGCCAAGGCATTGGAAGACATCAAACAGGACAAGAGTACCGGCGCCTTCATCATGGTCGCGGTCAACAATCTCTCGCATGTGAATGAAGTCTATGGCTTCGACATCGGCGATGAATTGATCCAAATCGTTGGCCAGCGTTTGCGGTCTGGTCTGCGTGACGGTGACGCCATCGGCCGGTACAGCTCAAACAAGTTCGGTTTGATGCTTCGCCATAGCGGGCGAGACCAGTTGCCGATCATCGCGAAGCGATTCAATGACGCGATCCGCGATTCAGTGATTGAGAGTTCTGCCGGCGCGCTTGCAGCAGGTATTTGCCAGGGATGCATTCTCATCCCCGAACAGGCCGACACCGTGCCGCTTATCCTGTCTCGTTCCCTTGAGGCACTTGAACGGTCCAAGGCATCTGCCGGCAATCCGGTCAGCATCTATGAGCCAAGCGAAGCACGCGACTCTCAACGGCGAAAGAATGTCGTTATGGCAGACCGGATCATCCGGGCGTTGAATGAGCGGCGGATGATCCTCGCACTGCAACCCATTTACAGCGCGGGTTTGCGAAAACCGGTATATTATGAAGCGCTGCTGCGAATGCGTGAAACGGACGGGACCATTGTTCCCGCGGGTGAATTCATCCCAGTTGCCGAACATCTCGGGCTGGTGCGCCTTATCGACCATCGCGTCCTCGAACTCACCATGACCATTCTCCAGGCTAC
>DEIT01000169.1:14667-29191 GCA_002352635.1 Hyphomicrobiaceae bacterium UBA2767
CGCATGATGGTTGAGATTACCGAGACAACTGCCATCGCGGACATCGACGAGTCGATTATATTCGTGAATTCTCTGAAGGAGTTGGGGTGCCGGGTGGCGATCGATGATTTCGGCGCGGGTTACTCTTCGTTTAGAAACCTGAAGCTGCTCGACTTCGATCTGGTCAAAATTGACGGATCGTTCGTAAAAAATCTGCCCAACAGTCAGGAAGACCGGATCCTTGTTCGCGCGCTTGTGGATCTCGCTCGCAATTTTGGCATGGAGACGGTTGCCGAATGGGTGACCGACGAAGCAACAGCCGAATTGGCAGAGCAGGCCGGCGTGTCCTATCTCCAGGGGTTCCATTTGGGCGAACCGAAACTGATTGACTTTGAACAGACAACGACGAACGGACCCGCGACAAAGAAGGCCTCGTAGAAGCCCAACGGACCGACAGGCGCGCGGGGTTAATCCTTGGATATCTTCTCGAGCTTGTCCTGCATGGCAGCGAGCTCCGCTTTCAGGTCCTCAATCTCATCGGACTTTTGCCCTGGAGCACCTGCTTTGGCCGGCGTGTTATCGTTCCGGGATTCGCCCTCCGGGCCAGCTTCGTTCTTGCCATATGGATTGAACATTCCCAGGGCGCGCTCAAAAATCGCGAAATTCTGGCGCGCTTGTTCCTGCATCATTCCCAGTGGAGGCGCGGCAAACGTGTCAGCGAATTGCTTGCGATAACGATCCTGCTCGCGTGTCAGTGCATCCAGACTGAACTCGAGATAACTGGGAACCAACCGCTCGATGTTGTTGCCGTAAAAACGAATGAGCTGTTGCAGGAATTTGACCGGTAGCAGGTTTTGTCCCCGGCTTTCCTGCTCAACAATAATCTGGGTCAGGACCGCGCGGGTCAAATCCTCGCCGGTCTTGGCGTCGTGCACGATAAAGTCCCGTTCCACCCGAACCATTTCCGCAAGGTCGTCGAGCGTCACATAGCTGCTGGTATCGGTGTTGTAGAGTCGCCTGTTGGCGTACTTCTTTATTGTGACCGGATCGGTATCCGACGCTGTATCTTTAGACACGGTAGAATTCTTCTCCGCTCAGGAAAATTGAGCCTTTATGCCGCACTGCGAAACAAGTAGCATATTTTTTGTGCATGGCACCACAGATTTCGCGGCTAAGGTAAAGACGCAAGCTATGAAAGCAGGAATTGCGGCGAGGCCAATTGATCTCAGTCAATGCTGCTGAAACATGCGAACGTATTTTGCGAACCGTCAGGGGAATGTTATTTGAACAGGGATGTGGGGCGGCCCCAGCCTCTTGATCAGGGAGAAGTATGATGAGTGGCAAGGAAAGTATCGTTATTGCCGGCGCTGCGCGCACGCCGGTCGGTTCCTTTAGTGGTTCGCTGGCGAGTGTGTCCGCACACTATCTCGGTCAGGTCGCCATCCAGGGCGCGGTGGAGCGCGCCGGAATTGAGCCGGGAGAAGTTTCCGAAGTCATTCTCGGGCAGATCCTCACAGCCGGTCAGGGTCAGAACCCGGCACGCCAAGCCTCCATTGGCGCGGGTATCCCCGTCGAAGCCCCGGCTTGGGGTATGAACCAGCTGTGCGGTTCAGGCCTGCGCGCCGTCGCACTTGGTGCCCAGCAGATCAAGGATGGATCCAGTGAAATCGTCGTAGCAGGTGGCCAGGAAAGCATGAGCCAGGCGCCGCACTGCGCGTATTTGCGGGACGGCGTCAAGATGGGCGACCTGAAGATGATCGACACCATGATCAAGGACGGTCTGTGGGATGCATTTAACGGTTATCACATGGGAACAACGGCGGAAAACGTTGCGCGCAAATGGCAAATCACGCGCGATGAGCAAGACGAGTTTGCGGCGGCATCTCAGAACAAGGCGGAAGCTGCGAGGAATGCAGGCGCCTTTCAGGATGAAATCGTGCCGGTGACTATCAAGACGCGCAAGGGCGAGACCATCGTCGAGCACGACGAATACATCAAGGAAGGTGTGACGGTTGAGGCGATCGCAAAACTGCGGCCAGCTTTCGACCGTGAGAACGGCACCGTAACCGCCGGCAACGCCAGCGGCATCAATGACGGCGCTGCAGCAGTGGTGCTCATGAGCGCAGGCGAGGCCGAAAAGCGCAGCGTGACACCGCTTGCCCGGATCGCTTCCTGGGCGCATGCCGGTGTCGACCCGGCGATTATGGGGTCCGGACCGATCCCCGCATCACGCAAGGCATTGGAGAATGCCGGGTGGAGTACCGATGATCTGGACCTTATCGAAGCCAATGAGGCCTTTGCCGCACAGGCGTGTGCCGTGAACAAGGATCTTGGCTGGGACACAGACAAGGTCAACGTGAAGGGCGGTGCAATCGCCATCGGTCACCCCATCGGGGCGTCAGGCGCGCGTGTGCTCATCACTTTGCTGCATGAAATGCAGGCCCGCGATGCCAAGAAGGGCCTTGCCACCCTGTGTATCGGTGGCGGTATGGGCATCGCCATGTGTGTGGAGCGCGACTGACGAAAGCTTGCAAAAAAATCGGTAAATCGCGTGTGGCTGAGGGAGGACTAACATGTCGCGAGTAGCAGTGGTAACGGGCGGAACGCGTGGAATTGGCGCAGCAATCTCAAAGGCCCTGAAGGAAAGTGGATGCAGCGTCGCGGCAAACTATGGCGGCAATGACGAGGCTGCCGCAAAGTTCAAGGACGAGACCGGTATTGGCGCCTACAAATGGGACGTGAGCGACCATGAGGCGTGTGCCAATGGCCTCGCACAGGTTGAAAAGGACCTGGGGCCAGTGGAGATCGTCGTCAACAATGCCGGTATCACGCGCGACACGATGTTCCATCGCATGGACGTGGACAAGTGGCGTGCAGTTATCGACACGAACCTGAGCAGCCTGTTCAATATGTGCCGTCCGGTGATCGAAGGAATGCGCGAGCGCGGTTTCGGCCGTATCGTCAATATCTCATCGATCAATGGCCAGAAGGGACAGATGGGACAGACCAACTACTCCGCCGCCAAGGCAGGAGAGCTCGGCTTCACCAGGGCGCTGGCTCAGGAAAATGCTTTCAAGGGCATCACGGTCAATGCCATCTGCCCGGGATATATCGGCACCGAAATGGTGCGGGCGGTTCCTGAGGACGTTCTGAAGGAAAAGATCCTGCCGCTCATTCCGGTTGGCCGTCTTGGAGAACCCGAGGAGATTGCGCGCTGTGTCGTTTTTCTGGCGTCAGACGATGCCGGCTTCATCACCGGGTCAACACTGAGTGCCAATGGCGGCCAGATCATGGTCTAGCCCACAACGAGGCTAGAGCATCCCCGGCGCCCAGCCTTCGGGTGCCATCTCGAAGTTCGCAAATTCGAAACCCGGTGCGACCGTGCAGCCTGCAAGGGTCCATGCGCCAAGGCTCCACGCCGATTGCCAGTGGTTGGCTGGCACAACTGCCTGGGGGCGTTCATCGGCCATCAGATTGCTGCCGAGGACGGTTTCATGCGCAGCTGCTTCAGGTGCGGCGATGCTCAGCACAAGGGGAGCGCCAGCGTACCAGTGCCAGATTTCCGATGCATCGACACGGTGCCAGCGCGAGACCTCACCTTCGGCAAGAAGAAAATAGATCGCCGTGCCGTGCGCGCGGCCATCATGCGTCCCTTGATCGCGAAACGTTTCGCGATAGTGTCCGCCTTCCGGGTGACGCTCAAGTTCAAGCAGGCGGACAATCTCCTCAGCCGAAAGGCCTTCAAGCCCAAGACCTGAAGGCCCCGACATCACGCGTTGTCCTTGCGCCGGCGAACCTCCCCGAAGACCTCCCACAACTCGCGGCCTTCCATGCCAAGATTGGTCTGAATTTCCGGACTGTCTGGACGCAGGAACGGATTGGTTTCGAGTTCGCGTACCAGCGTTGTCGGAACGGTGGGTTCGCCGCGCGAGCGCATGTCGCTGATTTCCTTGGCGCGCGCCTGCAGCGCAGCATTGCCCGGTTCGACAGTGAGTGCAAAACCCGCATTCGATTGCGTGTACTCATGGCCTGAGTAGATGACGGTTTCGGGCGGAAGCGCCTTGATCTTCGAAAGCGATGTCCACATGGTCTCGGCAGTACCTTCAAACAGCCGTCCACACCCGAGTGTGAACAGCGTATCGCCGGCAAATGCGACGTTGGCCTGCGGAAACCAATATGTGATGTGCCCCGCAGTGTGACCCGGCGTATCGAACACCTTTGCCGTGAACGCACCAAATTCATAGGAATCGCCGTCGCCGACCTGCACATCGATGCCGGGCACCCGGTCGGCTTCGTTCTTCGGACCAACAATGATGCAGCCGGTCTCGCCCTTGAGCTCCATGTTTCCGTCGGTATGGTCAGCATGATAGTGCGTGGTGAGAATATGCGTCAGCGTCCAGCCTTTTTCAGCCAGCGCCTTTTTGACAGCGCTCGCCTCCGGCGCGTCGATGGACGCCGTAACATTGTTCTCCGCGTCATGTATCAAAACGCCGTAGTTGTCGCTCAGGCAAGGAAACAGGTGGATATCGAGTGAGGCCATAATTTTAGATCCATTTGATTGAGGTCTCTTTCTGGCGCGCAACCTAGCACCGGATTAATGCAATTCAAATGTCATGCTGATTTCGAGTCACATCGCAGTTACGATGGGCGCCGGAACAGTGCTTGCCGGAAGCTGTGCTTATGCATGTCGACATCATAGATCTGAGGGAGTTCTATGCCCGCCCGCTGGGTGCGGTGGTGCGCCGTCTGGTCATGCAGCGTCTGCGTGCCCGATGGAAAGACGTAAGCGGCATGAGCGTGTTCGGACTTGGATACGCGGCACCTTATCTGAGCGTCTTCAGAAGTGAAGCGGAACGGATTGCCGCTCTGATGCCGGCTTCGCAGGGGATCATCGCCTGGCCACAAGACGGTCCTCGGCAAGCCGCGCTGGTACAGGAAGACGAGCTTCCACTACCCGATAGTTCAGCTGACAGGATGTTGGTGTTCCATGGTGTGGAAACGACAGAAAATACACGCGTGCTGCTACGCGAGGTATGGCGTGTCCTGGCACCTGAGGGCCGCGTCATCTTTGTCGTGCCCAATCGCACCGGTCTGTGGGCTCGCTTCGACAGTACGCCGTTCGGTCATGGTCGTCCTTACAGCCGAAGTCAGCTTACCAAGCTTCTGCGCGACGCCATGTTTACGCCCCTCGATTGGGAGCAGGCGCTTTATATGCCGCCGTTCAACTGGCCAATTCTACTGCGCTCGGCCGTTGCCTGGGAACGCGTCGGCACGGTCCTGTGGCCTGGCTTTTGCGGTGTGAATATTGTGGAAGCGACGAAGCAGATCTATGGCGCCACACCTGAACGCGGACTGGAAAGGGCGCGCGGCAAATTTTATCCGATACCGGACGGTTCGCTGGCGGCGCGATCACTCAAGCGTTGTGAGTAAGTTCAGCGTGCCAAAAGAAAAATAGCCTGTTCGCCGAAGAGGTTCTGCATGAACAGGGGAATTCCGAGCCCCATTCGCCCGCCCTGCGCATTGAGCGCAATGGACCGCTCCACCTTCGCATCCAACTCACGGCACAGCTCCCTGAAGTCCTTGATCGTGCAAAAGTGGATGTTGGGCGTATCATACCAGCTATAGGCGAGGTTTTCGGTTTCGGGCATGCAACCCCTGAACAGCAGTTGCGTGCGGATGTTCCAATGACCGAAGTTCGGGAACGATACGATAACACGATTGCCGATACGCAATAGTTGATCGAGCACATCGCGCGGGCGGCGGGTCGCCTGAATGGTCTGACTCAAAATCGCAAAGTCGAATGCATTGTCCGGATAGTTGACAAGGTCTTTGTCCGCGTCACCCTGCACAACCGAAAGCCCACGCGCTACACACTGATTGACGCCGGACTGACTGAGCTCGACGCCGCGCCCGTCCACCTGCCGTGTCTCGGCGAGGATGCGCAACAGTGCGCCGTCGCCGCAGCCGACGTCCAGCACGCGGGACCCAGGCTTGACCATCTCGGCAAGCAAAAGCAGATCAACGCGCGAGGCCTGCAGGGAAGTGGGTTGAACAGTCATTGGCGCCTACAGATCCGCATCGGCCATATCAAGTCCGCGCGTGCGCGCGGCAGCGGAAAGAAACCCCGAGACCGCATCGAACAGCTCCGGTTCATCGAGCAGGAATGCATCGTGTCCCTTATCGGTTTCGATCTCGACAAAGCTGACATTGGCTGCAACCGCATTGAGGGCCTGCACCACCGTGCGGGTTTCCTCGGTTGGAAACAGCCAGTCGCTCGTAAACGATACGCAGCAAAACCGTGTTTGCGTCCCCTCAAAGGCTTTTGCTAGATCCCCGCCACGATCTGCCGCCAGATCGAAATAGTCCATCGCCCGCGTCATGTAGAGATAACTGTTGGCGTCGAAACGGTCGACGAAAGTAAAGCCTTGATGGCGGAGATAACTCTCGACCTGAAAGTCAGCGTCAAAGCCGAATGAAATGTGATCGCGATCCTGCAGATTCCGTCCGAACTTGCGGTGCAGAGCATCATCGGAAAGATATGTGATATGGGCGGCCATCCGCGCTACCGCGAGGCCCTTGCTCGGTTGCGTCCCCTCGTCAAGATAACGACCGGCGCGCCAGTCGGGATCGGCCATCACGGCCTGACGGCCAACCTCGTGGAAGGCGATGTTCTGGGAAGAATGGCGTGCTGCGGTCGCGATCGGGATAGCGGAAAACACGCGGTCCCCATAGCTGGCCGCCCATTCAAGCACCTGCATCCCGCCCATGGACCCGCCGACGACGCAGAACAGCTGCTCTATGCCGAGCCGGTCGAGCAGGTGCGCTTCGGCCCGCACCATGTCGGGGACGGTAATAACGGGGAAATCGAGACCATAAGCGCGGCCCGTCTCCGGGTTGACCGAAGTCGGTCCGGTGGAGCCCATGCATCCACCGACATGGTTGACGCAAATGACGAAGAAACGTCGCGTATCGATCGGCTTGCCGGGACCCACCATGGTTTCCCACCAGCCCGCTTTGCCCGTTACCGGATGAGTGTTGGCGACATGCTGGTCGCCGGTGAGGGCGTGGCAGACGAGTACTGCGTTCGATTTGTCCGCGTTCAACTCTCCATAGGTCTGGTAGGCAAGCGAATAAGATGCGAGTGATCCACCGCAATCGAGCTTGAGCGGTTCATCTTCGCCGAATTCCATCACGAGACTGTCCGGCGCGAGCATCTGCGCACGCCGCTTGCCGTTCGTGTTCATTTTCGGCTTTTCCTTGACGTCAGCCATGACCGCTTCCGTTCACGTAAAAAAATCCCGGCCGGGCGTTGTGCCAAGACCGGGGTGAACTCCACGCGGCCTTTTAGCGACTTTTTTAAAGTGGCTGCAAGCCGGCCGGCCAAATCACCACTTGGATCAGATTAAAGACGGCTTTTGTCCTCGCGGTCAAGGGGCTGATTGGCCACGAGGTTAAGCGTTTGCGGGAACTTTCCTTTGAATTCCAACGGGCCACGGCCTATCTAAAGGCGAGATTACAAGCATTCGCGAAAAAAAGAGCCCAAGACCATGAACCCCGAACCGCGTCCCGGCATTCTGGACATTTCGCCCTACGTGCCAGGCGAGAGTGAATTAGAGGGCGACGAGCCGATCATCAAGCTCTCGTCCAACGAGACTCCACTGGGTCCAAGTCCGACGGCGCTTGAGGCTTTCCAGCAAACGGTTGGGCATGAGCGCTATCCCGATGGTTCCGCACGGGAGCTTCGTGAGGCGATCGGCACAACTTACGGTCTCAACCCGGACCACATCGTCTGTGGTGCGGGTTCTGATGAGTTGCTCAGCCTTTTGGCTCAGGCCTATCTCGGGCCTGGTGATGAGGCGATCTATACCGAGCATGGATTTCTGGTTTATCGCATCGTGATCCTTGCCAATGGCGCCACGCCGGTGATTGCGCCTGAAAAGGACCGCCGCGCGGATGTGGATGCCATCCTGGCGAGAGTGACGAGCAAGACCAAGGTCGTATTCCTTGCCAACCCCAACAATCCGACTGGAACCTACCTGCCCTATGACGAACTGCAGCGGCTACGCAAGGAACTGCCGGAGCAGGTGTTGCTGGTGATCGATGCGGCCTATGCGGAATATGTCCGCCGCAATGATTACGAGACCGGGATTGAGCTTGTCGCGACTACAGATAACACGGTGATGACGCGCACCTTCTCCAAGATCTATGGGCTCGCGGCTCTGCGCCTGGGCTGGTGCTACGCGCCGGGGCCCGTGGCAGATGTGCTCAACCGCATTCGCGGTCCGTTCAATGTGTCCGCTCCGGCCATTGCAGCCGGAGTAGCGGCCATTGCCGACAGGGCGCATATGACGAAGGCCGCCGACCATAATGAAAACTGGCTTGCGTGGCTGACAGAAAACATCCGTGGGCTTGGGCTTGAAGTGACCCCCAGCGTCGCGAACTTCATACTCATTCATTTTCCCGATCAAGACGGTAGGCGTGCCCAAGATGCAGATGCCGCGCTGAAGGCAAGCCGCATCATCCTGCGCCGGGTGACCGGATACGGCTTCCCCAACGCGTTGCGCATGAGCATCGGCACGGAGGAAGAAAACCGAAGAACGGTCGAGGCCCTGGACGCGTTCGTGAAATCCGGCGGACCTTCAGCATGAGCGGTCCCGTTTTCAACCGCATCGCTGTGATCGGCCTCGGGCTCATTGGCTCATCCCTAGTCCGTGCGACGCGCGCTTCGGGCGCGGCGAAGACCATCGTCGGCACAGCTCGCTCTGAGAAAACCCGCCAGCGCGTTGTTGAGCTCGGCATTCTCGATGAGGTGATGGAGACGGCCGGTGACGCAGTTAAAGGTGCGGATCTGGTCATCATCTGCGTACCCGTTCAGGCAACGGGTGCCATTGCGGAATCCATCGCTCCGCATTTGGCCGACGGCGCGATCGTAACCGATGTCGGATCCGTCAAGCAGAGCGTTGTCAGGGATGTGGAACCGCATATTCCTCAGGGACGGTTCTTTGTCGGCGGCCACCCCGTCGCCGGCACGGAATATTCCGGACCGGACGCCGGCTTCGCTGAACTGTTTCAGGACCGCTGGTGCATTCTGACGCCGAGCGAGAAAAGTTCGCCTGAGGCGGTAGAGAAACTCTCAGCCTTCTGGCGTACCCTGGGATCCAATGTCGAAGTGATGGCCCCCGACCACCACGATCTGGTGTTGGCGATCACCAGCCATATTCCCCATCTCATCGCATATAATATTGTTGGGACAGTCGCTGACCTTGAGACTGATACACGCTCAAAAGTGATCCAGTATTCAGCCAGTGGCTTTCGAGATTTCACCCGCATTGCCGCGTCCGATCCCACCATGTGGCGGGACATTTTCCTCGCCAATCGCGAGGCTGTTCTTGAGATGCTGGGACGTTTTTCGGAAGACTTGGCCGGTCTGCAACGGGCCATCCGGCGCGGTGAAGGTGATGTGCTATTCGACCTCTTTTCCCGCACGCGCGACATCCGCCGGAATATCATTGAAGCGGGTCAGGAGACGCCAGAACCGGATTTTGGCCGAGGACGCCCCACCTCTTCCAGCGAGGATTAGGTCTTTTTCCAGCATCATTCCCCGGTTGCCAAATTGCCGGTGCATACGCACCCTAGGCGCTTGGAAATGCGAGAGAGCGGAGAGGAATTGTGAGCGACCTCTGGGTGTTCGGTTACGGGTCGCTGATGTGGCGTCCGGGCTTCGATCACATCGAGTGCCAGCCCGCATTGTTGCGCGGTGCGCATCGTTCATTGTGCGTCTATTCCGTAGTCCACCGGGGTACCGAGCGTCGGCCGGGTCTCGTGCTTGGGCTGGACGCAGGAGGATCGTGCCGAGGCATCGCATTCCGTGTTGAAGCGTCAGCAGCGGATAAAACACTCGACTATTTGCGCGACCGGGAGCAGGTGACGAATGTATACCGGGAGACGCACCGCCAGATTGAGTTGCTTGCGCCACTTCGGCGCAAGGTTAGGGCGGTGTGTTTTGTCGTGGACCGTGAGCACCCACAATATGCCGGCAGGCTACCGGTGAACAAACAGGCGGAAATTGTGCGTTACGGCCGAGGCGCATCAGGCGACAATGTCGAATATGTTGCTAACACACTCAGCCATCTTCGCGAGATGGGTCTTCGCGAACCCACACTAACCGCGCTGATGACGTCGATTGGTTAGTACAGCCTGTCTGCCTGCATCGGGAAATCCCACACATACGGCGTCAGCGAAAGCGTGCCGCGCGCAATCAACCCTCACAGGCGTATTCAATAAAGATCAGATGAAAAACGGCGCGTGTCAGGCGCAGACAGCTTCCGTGCTGTCATTGGCCGCAGAGCATTCGCGCGTCATCACCGTGCGGCCAAGCTGCCGAACCGCGAGGTCCGCCTCAACGCCAGCGCGGGCACGTTCGGTTTCCGACAGAAAGTGTATGTGAATTTCATTGGCAGCCAGACTCGCAGCCTTGTGGCGCAAATGCGCAAGGTTCAGACTGTCTGCATTGGAAACTGTCCTGCCGATATAAAGTGGACGACGCGTTCCATCTGCAGCACGCTGAACCAGAATATAATTGACCTTCGGCACCAGCGGACAATTGACGAGCGAAAAGACCGTGTGGAGATAGCGTTCGCCAGATGCACCCCGCCAATAGTGGAACGGCTGCGTGATCTGCTCTTCGCGGCACACAAGCGCCGGCTCATTGGCCGGGACCGGCATGGCGCCGGGTCTTGCTGTGATCGTTTCGCTGGTCATCATCATCATTGTGCTAATTCGCGTTTCCGTTCTCTTCAAATGGGGTCGATAAACACTTTTTCAAGCGGAAATGTGGCACTTGACCCGCGAACAAGAACAAATATAGAACATTTATCTGCCGCTGTCAAAAATTGTGGACAGAAGCATGCGAGCGCACGTACTGCCGGCGCGGGAGAAAACGCATGAGCAAAATGCCTGTGAGCTGCCGGGAAATGATGCCAGGTGATCTACACGCGGTTTTGGATCTCCTGCCAGCTTGGCTACGATATGGCCGCTGCAGAGCTTCTGCGCCGGTTTGATGCTGTATCCGCTGCCGATGGACATTTGCTGCTTATAGCCCAGCAAAATCAACGCTTGGAGGGGTTTCTGCATGCATTTGCATGCCCTGCTCTGGAGAAACCGCCTGAAGCAATCGTGCAGTCGATGGCCATCGCGCAGACAGCCAGACGTGCGGGAATTGGACGTGCGCTGATGACCGCGGCTGAGGGGTGGGCGCGAACACGAGATTTGTCCTCCATCGCGCTTTATTCAAGAGTCGAACGGGCCGACGCGCACGCGTTTTACGCGTGCCTTGGCTACGAGCAGATCGCCACCTCCGGTCTGTTGCGCAAGCAACTCTATAGCGAATCACTTCGAAATTTTGTCGAGCAGTTCGCTGGCGAATTGCGACAGGGTATCATCTCGCGCACCCATGATGACGATCCTGTCTCCCTTGCGGGCCAGTTCAATCAGCTTGTCGCCACACGCCGCTCGATCGGCAAAGGCGTAGGCCTCACATCCGGCAACACAGATTTGCTTGATGATGTCTGCGCTCGATACCGTGCGCTCCACTGTGCCGCCAAAATAGACGGGCTCAGGCATGGTCAGGACGTCCTGGCTTTGAAGGCCACGGGTAAAACAGTCGACGAACGCCTGCTCCATCAGGCGCAGCGGCCCAAAACCGTGCGGCTGAAACATGATCAGAAGCCGACCGGTGAATTCGTGCAGGGTCGCCAATGTCGCAGTAATTTTGTCCGGGTTGTGGGCGAAATCGTCAATGACGGTCACCCCATTTGATGTGCCGACCACATCGAGACGCCTCTTGATACCCATGAACTGCTTCAGACATTCAACAGCACTCTCAAGCGAAAGTCCGGTTGCACGTGCGGCAGCGAGCGCTGCAAGTGCATTCTCAACATTGTGCCCGCCGGGCACGCGAAGCGTCACTGGAACAACCGAACCGCTTGCCTTCTCAGTGACCTCAAACAACATGCCCTCTGGTTCGGGCACCAGATTGTCCGCGCTCAAATCCGCGCGGGCGTCGCCGATGCCGAACGTCACCACCTTGTCGGACGGGATCTCCCGCGCGATGGCCGCGGTTTCATCATTGTCGATATTGATGATGGCGATTTCGGCCCCATTCGCGAAGTCGTGGAAGAGTGCCCGAAGTTCCGCCAGTGGTTTGTGGTCAAAAGCAATGTTGTTCAGGACAGCGATGCGCGGCTTGAACAGCGCGATGGAACCATCGCTTTCGTCTACTTCACTCACAAACAGATCGGGCCCGCCCGCAACGGCACTCGCGAACGGATTATCGGGCGAAACAAAGTTTTTCATCACCGCGCCATTGAATATCGTCGGCGCCCTGCCGGCGCGGTGCAGAATCCACCCCAGCATGCCCGTTGTCGTCGACTTGCCGCTGGTGCCGCCTACGGCAATCGCCTCCGGCGCCGCGTTAAACAGATCGGCGAGCAATCCTGCTCGGGTGATACGTTCCGCGCCTGCTTTCTGCGCAGCAACAACATCCGGTACACCTTCCTCAACTGCAGCAGATGCAACCAGGATCTGGTTTGCCCGGGAGATGCCGCTGCCATCCTGGGGAAACAGACGGATTCCTTTATCTCTCAAGGATTGAAACTTCTGCGTCGTCCGGCCCTGGTCGAGGGCACGGTCGGATCCAGCGACGGTGTGGCCAAGGTCATACATGAGTGTCGCCAGGGGCAGCATTCCGCTGCCGCCAATGCCACAAAAGAAATAGTGCTTGTCTTCACGCATCGGCTAATAGAGTTCTGTTATGACGTTGGCCGTACTGGAATCTGAATGAACGACAGTGTCTTCAAGATAGGTGTGATGGCGCCCGGGTCACCGATTGAGCCGGCAATTGCCGAGCAGGTGGCGGATATTGCCGCTTCGCTGGATGTTGGCGCAAGGCCTGAGATCCATTTTCATCCGCAATGCTTCCTTTTGTCAGGGCATTTTGCCGGGGACGATGCAACCCGCTGTGCCGCATTCGTCGAGCTGGCCAACGATGAGAGTTATGACGCGGTCTGGTTTGCCCGTGGAGGGTACGGCTCGTGCCGGATTGTCGACGAGATACTGCCGAAACTTTCCGAAGGCGCGCGCAACAAGACCTACCTTGGCTATAGCGATGTCGGGGCAATCCTCGCAGCCCTTTATTCGCAAGGCTTCGCGCATACCGCCCACGGTCCCATGCCCGCAGACATTTCGAGGACAGACGGCGGGATGGCCGTGGAAAGAGCGCTTCGCTACCTGATAGACTGCGACACGACCGCGTTGGAACCCGCGGTTTCACCAGGCGGCAAGACGGCCGCATTCAACGTTTCAATCCTGAGCCATATTCTCGGGACGCCACTGCAACCCGATCTCACCGGGCACATTCTCATGCTGGAGGAGATTTCCGAATATATGTACCGGATCGACCGCTATCTGTTTCATATCACCAGCAATCCGGGCATCAGAAAAGTGGCCGGGATCATGCTGGGGCGGTGTAGTGACATCCCGGAGAATGACCGCGACTTTGGCCAGACAGAGGAACAATTGGTTGAGCATTGGTGCGGCATTTCGGGAATCCCGTATCTCGGACGCGCTGACATCGGACACGATATTGAGAACAAGGTCGTTCCGTTCGGACAAGTACCGGCAGCCTGACGACGTGCCATTTGTCGGTTCACTGGCCACGAACTTCCAATCAGGATAGTTTCCCTTCAAACCCCCGGCATCCGAAGCAAGGAGTACATAATGACCTCACAAGCTGCGAAGCTGCGCGCTCTTCTCTCTGAAGACAGATGCTACACGATACCCTGCTGCTGGGATGCACTGAGCGCCAAGATGATCGGCGACGCTGGATTCGAATTCAGCTTCATGTCGGGGTTCGCGGTTTCTGCTGCCCGCATTGGCGCCCCTGACACTGGCCTCATCTCTTTTGGCGAGATGCTCGACCAGGGCCGTAACATCTGCGCGGCGACGCCAATCCCGGTGATCGGCGATGGCGATACCGGTTACGGCAACGCGCTGAATGTGAGGCGTACGGTGGAGATGTATGCGCGTGCCGGATTCGGTGCCGTCATGATCGAGGATCAACTCGCTCCCAAACGCTGCGGCCATACCAAGGGAAAGCTCGTTGTCGAACGCGAGGAAGCCTTCAACCGCATCAAGGCGGCAGTTGATGCACGCGATGCCGGCTCTGACATCATGATTCTCGCGCGCACCGATGCACGCCATGGCCAGGGGCTCGATGAAGCGATCGACCGGGCGAAGGCATTTTCCGATATTGGTGCAGACATCCTTTTTGTCGAGGCGCCGCAGAACGCAGACGAGATGGCACGGATCAACAAGGAGGCCCCAGGCATCCACATGGCCAACATGGTTGAGGGTGGAGCGACGCCGCTCCTTTCGAGCGAAGAACTGCATGAGCTGGGCTTCAACCTCGCAATCTATCCCCTCACCCTGATGTCCGCTGCCATGAAGGCGATGGCGGAAGCACTTCGCGGGTTCCAGCAGCAGAAAC
>DEIT01000169.1:29308-53026 GCA_002352635.1 Hyphomicrobiaceae bacterium UBA2767
GTTCGATACTCATTGTGGACCGCAAGCTCGGACAGAGCGCGCCCGACAGCGGGCGCATGCATGATGCCGTGGCCGGAAAACCCGCATGCCGTCAGCAGATTGTCGTGCCCTTTTGAATAGCGGCCGATGATCATATTTCCGTCCAGAAGGTTCTGCGCATAGTGCCCAGCCCATGTTCGTTCCAGCTTGATGGTTTCGAATTTCGGAACCATGTTGGCGAGAAGCGGCCAGACGGTGTCTTCGAAATAAGTCGCAAAATATCCGCGATCCACGTCCCAGTTGAACCCCGGCTCGATGTCCCAACTCGGCCTGCCGCCGGCAAAGCCTTCGCCCTCGGGCCGAAAGAACGAACCACTGTCATCCTTGACGAGCGGCAGCGGCTCCATTTCATGCGCGCACCGCCAGAAATGTTGAACCCGGCACATCGGAACGACGGGTAACTTGGCTCCGGTCATTGCGGCGATCTCGCCAACCCACGCACCCGCTGCATTGATGTAGCGGTCAGCTTCGAGTTTGGCGCCTGATTCCAGTTGAATGCCAGTTACTGCGCTAGGGGAGGTTTCAAGCGCGACGACCCGGTCCTTTACGAATTTGACCCCGAGGCTTTGTGCTTTTTTCCGGAAGCCCACCAACGCCGCATGTGGATCAATCCAGCCGTCTTCAGGCGAATGGCAGGCCAATGCGACATCGTCAGTACCAATTGAGGGAAAGCGTGCGCGCAACGCATCGACGTCGAGCAGAACAGCAGGCACTCCCTCCGCCAATTGCGTTTCGAAATTCGTCGTCAAGGCCTCAGCGCCTTTGGAATTGGTCAGGAAAAGATAGCCCTGCCTGCGAAATGCGATGTCCGCCGGATCGTCATCGGTAGCCATCGCGTCCGAAAAATCGGCGTAGAAATCGAGGCTGAATTTCGACATGCGGATATTCTCAGGCCGGGACATCAGACGCCGCACACCCCCAGCGCCCGCAGGCGTGGATGCCCGCGCATAAGTCGGGTCCGCCTCGATCACGGTCACATCGCCGACCCCGCCCTCAGCCGCAAGAAAATAAGCTGCAGCACTGCCAATAATTCCGCCGCCGATGATGGCAATATCGGTTTTCATGATTGCGGCCCTCGCGCCTTGCCTGCGGGAGCCAGTACTATCGGTTTAGCTGCACTTGGAAAAGCCGCAGGAGCGGCAGGTGTGACAGCCTTCCTGGAACACCAGGGCCGGCTGGTTACACTTTGGACAGTAGCGCACGTCCTTAAGACGATGCGCTTGAGGGTTCGCCTGGGCAACATCGGCATCCTCGCCTTCGGGCACAATGCGTTCAGCCGGTGCGATAAATCCGATATCGATCATATGCCGTTCGATGATGCCGCCTATGGCCGCGAGCAGGCTCGGCACATAGCGGCCTTCCATCCATTGCCCGCCACGCGGGTCAAACACAGCCTTGAGTTCTTCCACCACGAAAGAGACATCGCCGCCACGACGAAACACGGCGGAGATCATGCGTGTAAGCGCCACCGTCCAGGCATAATGTTCGAGGTTCTTCGAATTGATGAAAATCTCGAAGGGGCGGCGGCGGCCATCCTGAATGATGTCATTGAGAGTGACATAGATGGCGTGGTCGGAGTCCGGCCATTTGAGCTTGTAGGTGAAGCCAGGCAGCGTCTCGGCGCGCTCCAGCGGCTCGGACATGTAGACGATCTCGCCGGTCTTTGCCGAGACTTCATCGGTAAGCGCTGGAGGTGCAAATACCGGTGCTTCAGCCGCCGCAAGCGGCAGACTTTCCTGTCGCTCTCTGCCCTTTTCTTTGGGCACGTCCTGTCGCGGTGAATCAATCGAGAGCACCGACCCGGTCACCGGATTGGGCCGGTAGGCGGTACACCCCTTCAGCCCCATTTCATAGGCATGCTCATAAAGCGGACGGAATTTTTCGAAGGGCATGTTCTCAGGACAATTCACTGTCTTGGAAATGGCACTGTCCACATGCTCCTGAAGAGCCGCCTGCATACGCAAATGATCGTCTGGCGCTAGGTCGTTGGTCGTGACGAATGCGTCCGTCAGAGACGCATCGTCGCCGAACATGTGCCGGTAAAGCCGGTGAGCATAGTCCTCTACATGCTCTTCGATATGTGTACCATCCTTGGCAAGCACTCTGCGGGTGTATTTGAAATCGAACACCGGTTCGACACCGCTTGAGACATTTCCTGCAAGAAGCGAGATGGTGCCTGTTGGCGCGATGGACGTCAGAAGACCGTTGCGCAAGCCCAGTGCGGAGATGGTTTTGCGCACGTCCTTGTCCAACCGCCCGATGTGGGGCGATCCAAGATATTCCTGCTCATCATACAACGGGAACGTGCCCTTTTCCGCAGCCAACTCAGCACTTGCGAGATAGGCGGAACGTTCAATGAGCGCCATCCAGCGCCGTGCATGTTTAGCCGCTTTTTTTGAGCCATAACGCAGCCCGCACATAATGAGCGCGTCCGCGAGCCCCGTGACGCCAAGCCCAACCCGCCGCTTCGCCTGCGCCTCCAACCTTTGCGCTTCAAGTGGAAAATTGGAAACGTCGATGGTGTTGTCGAGGAACCGGACGGCGGTTGGAACCAGTTCTGCAAGCCGCTTCTCATCGAGGGTTGCATCATCAGTAAACGGATCTCGCACCAGCCGCGCCAGATTGATGGAGCCGAGCAGGCACGCGCCATGGGGTGGCAGGGGCTGCTCGCCGCAGGGATTTGTCGCGTAGATGGTTTCGCAATAGTTCAGCGGATTAAGTGCGTTGATGCGGTCAATGAAGATGACGCCCGGTTCCGCAAAATCATAGGCACCGCGCAAAATCTTGTTCCACAGCTCGCGCGCGTCGACTGTCTTGTAGACCTTGTCCCCGAAGGTGAGCTCCCAGCCAGTATCAGCTTTGACTGCTTTCATGAAGGCATCGGTGACGAGCACCGACAGGTTGAACATGCGCAGGCGTTTCGCATCGGCTTTGGCCGAAATGAAGTCTTCAATGTCGGGATGGTCGCACCGCATGGTGCCCATCATTGCGCCGCGCCGGGTTCCGGCCGACATGATCGTGCGGCACATGGCGTCCCATACGTCCATAAAGCTCACAGGGCCTGATGCCTCTGCGCCAATGCTAGCGACGAGCGCACCCTTCGGGCGCAGGCTTGAGAAGTCGTGACCGATACCCCCGCCCTGCTGCATGGTGAGCGCGGCTTCCTTGACGTTTTCAAAAATGGAACCGAGATTGTCCTCGATCAGCCCCATGACGAAGCAGTTGAACAGAGTGACATTCCGGCTCGTACCTGCGCCAGCGAGGATGCGGCCTGCCGGAAGGAAAGCATAGTCAGACAGAGCTTTTTCGAAGCGTTTGGCCCAATGCGCCCGCTCTGGACGCGGCTCTGCTTGCGCAATCGCATCGGCAACCCGCGCAAAGGTGTCAGGCAGCGTTGCATCGTGAGGCGTACCGTCACTCTTCTTAAAGCGGTACTTCATATCCCAGATTTCCTGAGAAATCGGGCACTCAACTTTGAACGCTTTGCTCATCTATAAATCAGGGTCGGGGGTTAAATACCCCTTGAATGTATGGGCTGTGTGGCAACCGGTCAACAGAATGTTCGTATTATGTTCTCTTTTGCAGTCGTATGCTTTAGAATTGGTTAGCAGACCATCCCGCTCACTAGAGCGGCTCAAGAACACAGATTGATGCGAGCATTTGCGGGACCGACCGGGTCAAGCAAGAACCCCAATGCGAAAATCGGCGTGCCCGATCCACTCTCACCGGTGATCGACCCGGAAGTCTGTTGGTTTCCTTTAGTCTTCGCCAACGTGTCGGCTGGACTTCATTATACCCAGGCGGTCGGCGGCTTCCTTTGGAATGGGCGGTGGGTTCGGTGCGGCCGCGGCCTCAACGATCAGGGCATCGGACGCGGTCTCGATCGCCGCCTCGAGTTGGCGGGCAAACTCCTTGCGCGGCAGGCTCGGGGGAATTGGCTCAAGAAATTCCACGATGATCTTGCCAGGGAAACGATTCAAGCTCCGGCGTGGCCAGTAAAGGCCGGAGTTGAGCGCGACCGGGCAGCACGACAAATCCAGCCGGTCATAAAGAAAGAGCGCACCGGGCTTATAGTCCGGTGGTGCACCGGGTTCGCGGCGTGTTCCTTCCGGGAAAATCAGGATATGCCGGCCTTTCGCGGCGCGGTTTATTGCATCCTGCGCCATATGTCTCAGCGCCATGGCACCGGCGGAGCGGCGCACAAAAATCATGCCGAACTTCGCCGAAAACCAGCCATAGAAGGGAATCCACAGCAATTCGCGCTTCATGATGATTGCAGGATCATGCAGCAGCGGGACGAGCGCGAAGGTATCCCACGCAGATTGATGCTTCGATGCAACCAGGACGGGGCCTTCGGGCAGATTCTCATGGCCCCGAACCTCAAGACCTGTGCCGACGATTTTTTTCAACAACCACAGGCAAGTGCTGCCATGGGCGCTCAATCCTGCCATCGCCCAGGAACGGGGACCAAGCAGGAGCCAACTACCCAGCACAAGGAACATCGCACTCACGACGTAGAATGCGACCACGTAAACGACCGCACGAACCATGAGATTCCTATCCTCGAACGTGCCGGTAAGGCATCAGTTGCTCTTGGCAGAGGATTGCGCCGAGCCGGGCTGTCCCCCGCCGCCGGCAAGCCTTGCCCCTGCGTATCGGGTGAGTGCACCCAAATATTTCACATATTCACTGATCAGGATCCGCACGGTTCCTGCGTGAGCCCACCAGTTCTCGATATGGAAATTGCGTGAGATCACTGCATGAGGAACCAGATGCACGTCGGGCATCACCCGGGAGAATTCAACGAGCGTTCGCGGCATGTGGTATGCGCTCGTAACTACGATCAGTGAATTGAAGCCATGTTTTGCGGCCCAATCCCGGGTTTCTGTGGCATTGCCGCTCGTGTCGAGCGCAGCGTGATCCAGATCCACACAGCAGGGGAAAAATTCATCACCCCCCGGAACCATGCCTTTCAGCTCACTTGCCTTGGTGGAAGGATTCACGCCCGTGATCAGAAGTCGTTGGGCCTGACCTTTGGCAAGAAGTTTAACAGCTTCGCCGATACGGTCCTTCCCCCCGGTGAGTGCGACGATGCCATGCGCGGCTTGAGGAACACCCGAATTGCGCTCAATTGCGGCCGCAAACAGGAAAAATCCCGCAACCAACAATACGCAGGCCAGAAAAACGCCCATCACAACAAATCTGATTGTTCGGATGAATGCAGCCATGTTTGATTCCGGATTTCTACACTTCTGGCCAATTCATCGCAAAACTGCCGAATTGACATCCCCTTCATTAGCATACCGGGTGAGAGGATCGAATGTTCAGTGAAATTCCGTTCACCTCATCCGTATGACTTCAGGATGCGGTAGACACCGTAACGGGATGTGATCATGCACAGGCTCGCAACCACCACCACGACCGCTCCAAAGAAAAGATAGCCGGGCCACGCCAGCACCGCCGATCCGACAAGCTGTCTGAACTCTTCCGCCGCAAGGCCACCACTGCCCAAAAGGCGCATCACAACCGGCAACATCAGAAACAGGACCGTCGCACCAAGCGCACCCACGAGACCCGCACGGATACCGATATTGAGGAAGTGTTTTTCAAACTCATGAGCGATGAACTTTTCCTGCGCGCCCACAAAGTGCAAGACCTCGATGATTTCCCTGTTCGATGCCATTGCGCTCTTGGTCGCGGAGACGATGCTGGCCACGGTGGCTGCCGCGACAAGGCAAAGGACCGAGACACCGCCAAGGAAAAGCGATCGAATGACCGTGCGCAATTCAGATTGCCAGCGCCGATGGTCGTCAAGTGTGACGCCCTTGAAATTGCCCTCCAGCGCCTGGCGTACGCCTGGCAGGTCCGGCGGGTCGGAGCGGCTGATCTCGACGGCGATGAGCCGCGGCACGGGCAAAGAGGTGAGTTCATTTGAGGCTCCGAGCCAGGGCTCGAGCAATGCGGCGGAGTCTTCAAAGCTGAGCGGGGTTACCTTGAGAATTCCCGGTTGTTTGGCCAGAAACAACGAAACAAGCGTCACCTTTTTCTCAATCTCGGCCTCGTCTTCCGGGCTTACCTGAATCGTAATTTCGCTGGCAATGTCGGAAAACCAGTCATTTGCAGACTCGTTGACCATGTAGACCGCGCCGGCTGTCAAACATGCAAGAAAGCACATGATTGCAATCACGACCGTCAGCGCGCGGCCAGCGACGGACGCCGGCTGGACGATTGGCGCCAAGCCGCCATTTCCGCCGCGGCCCAAGAGTCCGCGAACAACAGCCACCCAGGCGCTGCGTTTCACAAGCTCTGACCAGCGGGATGTGACCTTGTCGAGGCTATCGTATTTCAAGGTGACCTTCCTTGATTACCAGCCGAGGGGCATCGCATTGTTCCATGAGTTGAAAATCGTGGGTCGCGATGATGACTGAAGTCCCGAGCCGGTTCAATTCGATGAAAAGGCGAAGCAACCTGTTCGCCATGTTCGGGTCAACGTTACCGGTCGGCTCATCCGCGAGAAGAAGTTCCGGTTTTCCAATCACAGCGCGGGCGATGGCCACGCGCTGTTTTTCACCACCGGAAAGCACCTCCGGATAGGCCGTCATGCGGTCCCCGAGCCCAACCCACTTCAGAAGGTCGGTCACATCGTCACGATATGAGTCCTGGCTCTTGCCGAACACCCGCAGCGGAAGCGCTACATTCTCCCAGGCCGTGAGGTGGTCCAGCAGCCGGAAGTCCTGAAACACAATGCCGATGCGCCGACGCAAATCCGAGCGTTTCGAAGGCTGCAGGTCGGCACAATCTTCGCCGAACAGGTGGATACGCCCACGGGTCGGGCTTATCGACATGAACAGCAGGCGCAGGAGCGACGTCTTGCCAGCGCCAGACGGTCCGGTAAGAAAGTGAAATGAGCCCGGCACGAGATGAAAACTGATGTCCCGAAGAACTTCAGGTCCGAGCCCATACCGCAGTCCAATGTTCTCAAAGCGAATCACAAAAGCTGTCCCGGTCCGAAACGGTGTTAAACGTTAGGTCTTTATGCTGGACACAATCTGCCGTATCAACGCATTTCAGGCTATTCAAGGGCTGTGCGTTGTGGACATTTTCCGCACCGGCACCACTCGAACGGATACCTTATGATTCTCGAATGTCCAAATTGCGAGACCCGTTACGAGATTCCGGCGGAAATTCCCCCGGAAGGCCGCAAGGTGCGCTGCTCCTCCTGCGAACATGTCTGGCAGGCAACACCCGAAAATCAACCCAAACAAGATGTTTCTCTCCCCACTTTCGATGATGAGGAGATTGTCTTCAAGGACGACTCGGGGAACGAGGCGACCCCTGACGTTGGGACTGATGCCGGATCAAACGCTGAATCTGGGAGCGAACTTGACGAAGGCAAGGCCGCGGAACAAACCACCGAAGGGCTTGCGGCCGAAGCCGACGCATTCAGTGAAACCGCGATGGAAGAAGCGTTCACAGCGGCTATGGATGAATCTGCGACGGAAAGTGCGGAAACCGACGCAGATGCCAATCTCCCCGCAGAGGTGGCCGAGAGCCCTCCGATCGTTATTGGAAAAGCGAAGAGACGAAGCGTAGACATGTTCGGGCCGGTACCGGCCGGCTGGGCGGCGCTTGTTCTGCTTGTGGCAGGCCTCGGTGCATACGTCTACTTCCAACGTGTCGACGTCGTGCGCGCATTTCCAGGCGCGGCAGCCGCCTATGAACGCATGGGATTGCCCGTAAATGTCCGTGGTCTCGAGTTCGACAAGGTTCAGTATTCCTGGGAGACGAGCGCCGGGCGACAGGTGCTCGAGGTTCATGGCGAGATTATCAATGTGACGTCCGAGCCGCTTAAAGTTCCCACCATTGTTTTCGGATTGCGGACAAAGGAAAAGGTCGAAGTCTATCAATGGGCGGCAGACGTCCGTTCCGAACTGCTCCCTGCCAATCAGCGAACCGCATTCTCAGCGCATATCCCAACGCCGCCAAAGTCGATACGCGATGTATTGGTCAGGTTTGCCAAAGTTCGCTGAGCCGTCAGCTTCTTATTGTCGAGAGGGTTGAAGGGCCGCATCGAGCCGATGGCGCCGTCGAAAACCAGCAATTCTGTGTGTTAGTTTGGAGCTGGAGCGGCATTTGACGATCTCGGGAGTTGCCATACATCGGCCGAATCGTGTGAAATCTTCAATTGGGGCCTGCAAACAAGGCTCGCTGCATGGAGCTGAGGGCACCATGGCGCGCATTCTCCTGGCGGAAGACGACATTGCGGTGTGCGATTTTGTGCGGCGTGCGCTTGAAATGGACGGGCATGATGTTGTGCCGGTTCATGACGGGGGAGAAGCTCTTGAGAAGCTGATGTCGCCGCTTGAGGAATTCGACTTGCTCCTGTCCGACATCCGAATGCCTGTGATCGACGGTGTCGCACTCGCCCTGCAGGTCGGGCGGGACAAGCCTGAGTTGCCCATCCTGCTGATGACCGGCTACGCGGAGCACCGCGACCGTGCCTATGGCTTGGAAAGCCTGATCCGCGGCATTGTGCAGAAGCCGTTTACGCTCGCGCAAATCCGTGAAGAGGTAGACGCGGTGCTGAACACGTCAGCAACGGCGGCATAAGCGTCGAAACGCGCCGGTCTTGCAAAAAGTCGATCAACCTCAGAATTGTTTTATGAGCCGCTCGAGATAGTCGAGTTCGAGCATCGGCCGGGAAGGTTCGCCGAGGCGGCGGCGCAGCTCTTCGAGGATTTCGCGCGCACGTTGAATATCAATCTGGTCCGGAACCTTGACGGATGTGCCAAGGTCGGGGCCTTGGGTGCGTTCTGGCCGGCCCAGCGGGTCCTTGTTGCGCTGTCCGCCCTGCCCCATGCGCGAGGCCAGACTTTGCAGGATCTGCTCGGCCATCGACCGTGTGCCCTGCCTCAGCCGGTCGAGCGCGAGCGTCTGCTGTTGAACGGCACGCCCCAAATTCTCGCCATCGAGAGCCTTTTCGGATTCGCGCATCGCCCGACCGGCACCATCAAGCTGATCGGGAGGACGCGCACCCAGCGCCCTGAGCTGTTCCAGCAACCCGTCCAGTCGGCCCCGAATGCCACCCTGCTTGTTGGACAGTGCGCCATACCGCTTGTCGCCGCTCCCCTGGCCGCGGCCTTGTTGCTGTCCCTCGCCCTGACCTTCGCCACGCCCCTGACGTCCCTGCTGTCCTTCACCACCGCGGCCCTGACGCCCTTGCTGGCCTTCGCCGCGTTGTCCCTGACGCCCCTGCTGGCCAAATTCCTGACCAAAGCCGCGATCACGCTGAGCCTGACGATCACGGCGGCTTTCCTGACCCTCGCCTTCGCTCTTCCGCTGCCTTTTGAAAGTCTCATCGAGCAGCTTTTGCTGGCGCTGGATGACTTCGCCGAGTCCCTGCACCATGTTCATCATCTGCTGGCTCTGCGAATTCGGATTGGCCTGCCCCATCTGCAGACGCTGCATCATGTTTGAGAGCTGCTCCAGCATCCTCTGCGCCATTTCCTTCGATCCGGTCTTGGCCAGATTCTCGATATCACGCAGCATCTGTTCAAGGTCTTTGCTGCTAAGCATCTGCTGGGGTCCAAGGCCCTCCGGCATCTTCGCCAGATCACCATTCTGGCGCGCCTTCTCGGCCATCGCCTGGAGGAAACGATTGAGTGCGGATCGCAACTTGTCCATCAGGCGGGCAATTTCTTCCTCAGATGCCCCATTTTCCAGCGCCCGGCGCAGCTCATCCTGCGCGGTTTTCAGATCAGCTTCCGCCTTCGGCAGATCACCATCCTCAACGCGCAGGGCAAGGTCCCAAAGTTGCGCGGCCACGCTTTTCAAGCCATCGGCGGTCTTGTCATGGCGCAACCGCCAATATGAGGATCGCAACCCGAGATAGAGCACCTTGTCCTTGAGAAACCGCTCCGGCGCAATCGCCAGTGCGGAAAGCGCTTTCGCCACCGGCTCTCTTTCGTCCGGCTTTCGAACGAGGTTCTTGCGCTGCTCGATCAGTGCCCGGGCCATCGGTTTGGTGAACTTGCGCTCGGGCAGAACCATCTCATAGGGCTCACTCTTGCCTTCCTTGCCGGCGTGGTCGCGAGCGACGAGCGTCATCACCACCTTGAGACCGGCCCAGGGGTGAGAGGTTAGATCCTTGAACGTGCGCGCTTCGGCGGCCTTGGCATTGGAGCGCGGAAGTGTCAGCGGAATAAGCGGTGGCTCGAATGCCCGCAAGGCCTCTCTTGTTTTCTTGGCTTCAGTTCCGCCAACAGCCTTGTCGCCTGCACCCTGCTCTTGGTCCGCAGTCACACCCACCTTGGCGTCCGCCAATGCAAAACGCGCCTCAGCCGCAGCGACGCCATAATCGTCCTGGACACGGTAGCCAAATCTGATCGCCCCGCGCGGTGTCCTCGCCGGTTCATCCGTCAGCCCGATGAGTGGTGGCTTGTCCTCGATAACGTCAAAGTGCCACGTGGCCCGCGCCAGGCCTGCGGTGCCAACAGTAATAACGACGGGTTTTTCAATCGTGATCTTGTACTCGGCGAACGCGTCCTCGTTGCTCGCCGGTTCAATTGTCTCGCTCAATTCGCCGGACTTGCTCTGCGCGCGCACCACCGGGCGCGAACCCGAATGGCCATTGATCCTGACCAGCAGCAAACTCTTTTCAGGGGCCGTGACCTGCTTGATGGCCTGTTCCTCAGAACCATCGGCGAGAACAATCGGCGGTTTCCCAGTATAGATGGGCGGCGTCACCCAGGCATCAATCCGGAATGGCGAATGGGTTACCTGCGGGCCGAAACTGAAAGCAGCGGCCATGCGCTGCAAAGAGGAGTTACCGGCAGCTACGAATCCGACGACGAGAAGCAGCAGCAGAGCGGCACGCAGCGCATAGGGATCAGCGCGACCAAGGCGCGGATGAGGCCAGCCTGCCGTGAGCCTGTTGAGCATTCTTGCAATCCGCTGGCGGTGCAACTGCCAAAGGGCGCGTTGTTCGTCGCTTGCGCCTTCAGAGATTTCATCTTCAAAGGAAGTGGCAGGGCGATGCTTGACGCCAGAAACCTGTTCCAGCCGCCGCAACGCTTCCTCGCGTCCCGGCCACCGGACACGCGCCAAGGGCACGAGTGAGGCAAGAAAAGCCAAGGCAAAGGCAATAACACCGGCCTTGTGGGCGATCGTGGGCACAAGGCTCCAAGCCTCGGCAAGCGTGGCGAGAAGGAAAACACCTGCTACAGCAAACGGCCACAGCAGTGCCCGCCAGATACGCTCGAACATGATCACAATGCGCGCCACACGCACCTTGCGTTCCAGCGTGCGCGGCGCATTCTGCAGCGGATCGGGAGCTGTCTCCAATTCTGTACGGGATGGCTTGGTCATCTTCGCCACGCTACCACACTGATTCCCTTCTCTACGAGCAGTTTCCACATCACATAAGCCTGCAATTCCGCCGTTTTGTGGGCCGTTTTCATCACGACTGGGTGAATGTCTGTTTTTTCTTTTGCAGCATTCGAGTCCGAAATTATGGCGATTCCCGCTAGGCGCGCATGGTCCTTTTGCGCTAGTCTCCTATGGGGGCTGGGGCGTTAGCACCCCGAAATTGATAGTTTTTTGACACGAAGAGGGCCGTGTTATGTCGCGTATGGGTGGTTTGATTTTGGGTTTGGGTTTGTTTGCGGTTGCACTGCCAAGTCAGGCATCCGCGTTTGGGCAAGGCAGCGAGGTGATGCGTACGGACGCACGCCAGCAATCATTGATCGTGCAGGTCAAACCGTTGACGGAACGGCAGAAATGCCATGCACTCAACCGCTGCCGCCAGAAATATACCCGCTGCTACAACAAGCTGGTGGCACAGCACAAAAGCATCGACAAGCACAAGATTGAGTGCGTGAAGCCTTATCAGAAGTGCATCAATGCCAGTTTCAGTGGCTTCGAGTTTTTCTTCACCCGCTGGTTTAATCCGAACCACATCGACTGCAAGCAATATTCGGGCTGACATCTTGAGATGACGCCGCGACTCGCCTTGCTATTGTGCTTGAATATTTATCTGACTAAAGTCAGAGAATGATATCACGTGCCACCGCTGACATTGAGCAGGTCCGCCGCTTCAACCGGACGGTGGCGCGGCGCATCGGCGTTATCAACGACCGGTTTCTGGGCCGGGGCCGACCTTTTGGCGAATCCCGCGCACTATTTGAAATCGGCACGGACGGGATCGAGGTGCGTGAATTGCGCATCAGGCTCGGGCTCGACTCCGGCTACATGAGCAGACTTCTGCGGGCTCTGGAAAAGGACGGCCTAATCAAGACCACTGCCACGCCGGGCGATGCCCGGGTGCGTTATGCAAGCCTAACACCCAAAGGCCAGAAAGAGTGGAATGAGATTGACCGCCGCTCCGATGACGTCGCCACGTCAATTCTCGCACCGCTCGATGAACGGCGGCGTGAAGACCTGCTCTCGGCGATGGCACGTATCGAGCGGCTGTTGCGAGCATCAAGTGTGATGATTGCGGCGGAGCCCGCAGACAGCCCGACCGCGCAATGGTGTCTGCAGCAGTATTTTGACCTTTTGAACGCGCGCTTCGACGGCGGCTACAATCCTGCCAACGCGCAACCGGCCGATGCCCACGACTTTACCCCGCCCAAGGGCGTATTTCTCATTGCCCGTGCGACCGGAGAGCCGGTGGGTTGTGGCGCGCTCAAGAGCGCCGGTCCCGGGATTGGCGAGATCAAGCGGGTGTGGGTCGCAGAGAGCGCAAGGGGTCTCGGCATCGGACAACGGCTTCTTGAAGAGCTTGAGGAGGCGGCTCTGGGATTTGGCCAGAAATGCATACGCCTCGACACCAACAGGTCCCTGACTGAAGCCGGAGCGCTCTACAGGAAGAACGGATACCGGGAGGTCCCGGCCTTCAACGACGATCCCTACCCAGATCACTGGTTTGAAAAAGTGCTGGGCTGACCACCGGCATACAGAAACGGCTACACACCGGGTCGCCCTTCTATTTTGTTGATTGCGCGAGGTTTTTGCGACACTCTTGGGGTTGCGAGACAAGTGCCGGGGGTAATTTCAAAAGCATGGCGTACAGTGCCGGTTTAGACGCGTTTGTTGGTGCGATTGTCTGTGTGCTGGCAGCGCTTCTATGCGCACACACGCATCCGGCCGTCGCTCAGGATGCGATGGTCTGGAGTTTCTCCGAAGGCAATGATCCCAATAACAAGGGCCGGATGACCGCGCGCCTCGGGCTTAACGTGCCTGAAACTGACAATGCCCAGGTCAGCGGGGTGTGCGAAGCACGCAGCGGTTCCGGCGTCAACGCCGCCAGCCTGACCCTCGGTGCCGACGTCGGCAAGCTGCCGGAAAACTCGAGCATCAATCTCCGCTTCACAGGCGGCGGGTTCAATCACTTCGTTTCCGGCACCGTGCAGGGCACGCAGGTCGAGGAGAGCATTACCGGTGTCAACCTCGCCGTCAAGACCGACGATCCGCTGTGGAAAGCGCTGACGGAGCAGGAGACCCTCGACTATCTGGTGCCGGGCTACCGGGCCACCTCCCTTGAACTCAAGGCCGGCCACGAGCAGATCAGGAAATTCATCGACGCCTGCCGCTCATACGCCGCAGCGTTGAAGCCGAAGAAGACGGCGCAGGCCGCGTCGGGCTCCGGAGGCGGCGTCTCTGAAAAAGAAGCGTTCGAGGCCGCGAAGGAGCTCGGCACCATTGAGGCCTGGGAAGCGTTCCTCACCAATTTCGCCAAAGGGTTCCGCGCAGACCTCGCACGCGCCTACGTCAAACGACTTGGAAGTGCGGCACCGCAACCACCGACTGCCGTTCAGAAAACTCAGACACCACCGCCGCCGCCTGTTGTGACGCAAGCGCCAACACCGCCTGCTCCTCCGAGCCCGGCTGACCTCTCGCTCACCGTTACCGCAAACCAGAACAGTTGCGCGGGCGGCGCGCCCTGCAGTTACACCGTGGTCGCCACTAACGCGGGTGGGCAGCCATTCAACGGCCGGCTTGTCATCGCCAATTCACTGGCGCCCCGCGGCGCGCGGCTTACCGCTTCCGGCCCGACACCCTGGGCCTGCCAGGGCATGGGCGGTGGGGCTGTGTGCACCAACGGGGCGGCCAATATCGCACCCGGACAATCTTCGACCATCTCGTTGACCTTTACCCTGCCACGCAACGCCGGTGGCGCGGTCAACAGCTGTGCCAGCGTGTCCTGGGACGGTGCACCGACAGGCAGCAGCGTGCGTGACGTGCAGCAGAAGCTCAACACGCTCGGCTTCAATGTCGGGCGGCCCGACGGCAAGGCGGGGCGCAAGACCGTCACCGCCATTCGCCGCTTCCAGCAACAGGCCGGATTGCAGGCGACAGGCGAGATCGACCTGCCGCTGCTGATCGCGATGTTTACGCAAGGCGGTCCGGGCGACGCCAATCCGGCCAACGATCAGGCCTGTGCCGGCTCCGCCGTCATCAGCGCCTCCGCTCCGGGACGCGCCGTGGCACCGCGGCCGAGCGCGCAATATTGCGCCGACGGGCGCCTGCGCAAGGGCGGCAGATGCGTGTGTCCACCGGGCGTTCCCGTGTGGACCGGCAAGACCTGCGTGCCGCGCCTGACGCGCAACTGCACCGGCGGGCGTTATTACTCCAAGAAGCGTAAGTTGTGCCTGTGCCCCTCGTCGAGGCCGCATTGGTACAACAACCGTTGCCATGCGGGCGTCGATGACTGTCCCGGCGACAGCGTGCGCGTCGGCAACAACTGCATCAAGGAAAACGACCCGGCATTCGAGACAACGCGCGGCGGTGCCGGCATTGTCTGTCCTGCGGGCACGTTTCGGGTCGGCACCAATTGCGTGCAGACCAATCAGGCGCCCGTGTTCGGGAATCGGGGCAATATCAGCAAGCCAAAAGGTGGTGGGGGCAGACCAAATACACAGGGCGGCGGCGGCCAACCGTTATTCCAGACTCAGACGGTGGCCTGCCTGCCCGGACAAATCCGCTCCGGAAACACATGCAAGTGCCCCACCAGCCATCCCAAGCTCAACAATGGGCGCTGCTACAAGGTCGAGGGCGGCAGATGGACAATCCATCCGGCGCAAGAGCGAGTCCAGAAACAGCAGATCAAGAGTGCACAGGACAACTGCCAGAAGGGCGAAATCAAAAACTCAAGCGGCAAGTGCATCTGCAGTTATGCGCTCGAGAGAGACAAGAAGACCGGCAAGTGCCGTGCGCCCTGTTTCGGCGGATCAGTCCCTGTGTATGGCGATCCCAACCGCTCCTGCATATGTCCAAAAGGAACCGTTGACGGGCCAAATGGGGTGGGGTGCGTGAAGCCGAACGATCCGACAAAGGCCCAGATAGCGCCACGGAAATCTAATAAATGCCCGGACCCCAGAATGATCCTGACCACGTCGGGCCGGTGCCATTGCGGGGATCTTCCGAAAGTCGGCAAAAAATGCGTCGCCTTCTCGGAAATGAAGAATTATCGCTGCGTTGATCTTGGCTTTCCCGACTCTCAGGCAAGCAATCCGAACGTCGCCTGCAAACCGTCTGGACGCAGCCTCAGCAACAATACCGCGAAGAAGGTCTGTGGCGGTGGGCAGGTTCTCGATAACGCCGGCCGCTGCACATGTCCGAACAACCTTGTCTGGCGCAAAGGCAAATGCAAAAAGCCAAAGGGCTCGGATATTCTCAAGCAGTTCGGCAATCCGCAGAATCAGCAACAACAGTTCCAGCAACAAGTGAACTGCACCGGCGGGCGCGTGCCCAACAAGAACGGTCAGTGCGAGTGCCCGTCAAACAAGCCGCGCTGGTCCGAGGGCAAATGCAAAAAGGCGAAAGCCGCCAACCAGATTCTGCAGCAATTCCAGCAGCCGCAACAACAGCCGGCACAGCAGCCACAACGCCAGGCGCCGCCGCCCCAGACGCGACAGCAGCAGCAACAGCAGCAGATTCAGGACGGGGTGAACAATCTGCTCAAGCAGTTCTCTGACGCGCGGCTGAAGCGGGACATCGCGCATGTCACGACACTCGAGAACGGCATCAGGCTCTACAGCTTCCGCTATCTCTGGGAAGATACTTTACGTGTCGGCGTCATGGCCCAGGATCTGCTGGCCGATCAAGCCGCGCGCGATGCGGTGTCCGTGCATTCGAGCGGCTACTACATGGTGGACTATGGGAGACTCGGCCTGACCCCGGACATGCTCGCCCGGTGGCAGGCACGCGGGCTGGCGTCGATTCAGCCCTCCCGGTAGCACACAATCAGGCCGCTTCAGGTTCCCGGATCACCTGTTGCGTACCGTACTGTCGAGCCATGCCAGTGCTGCATCCAGCGTCTCATGGGCGTCCGGCGGCGGCGGGTCTGTTTCGCGGGTTTTGAGTGTCGCCTTGTAGCGCGCACCGAGCGCGCCGGTAACCGCCGCATCGAAACCCAGCGCGCGCAGTTGTGCCGTGGACTCTTCCATTTCATGCATGCGCCGTTCCGCATGCACAATGTGGGTCGTCACCAGCGCTTCCATCAACTCTGCAATCGGCCCGCTGTCGATGTCGCCCAGCGCGTCGAACAGCCGGTTACGGATGCCCAGATGTTCAGCCGCCGTCAGGCTTTCGATCGAAAGACATTCGAGCCCCTTCACAATCACCGAGCGCAACAGTTTGAGCGCCACAGCCTCGCCCGGTTTGCCATCCTCCAAAATCTTCGCCGGTGCTCCCATCAAAGTGAAAAGCTCCTGTGCGCGCTCTACCTGTTCTCCGGCAATGAGCACCGGCGTCTTGCCGCCGGTGAGTGCAATCGCGCCCATGATCGCCACATCCACGAAGGCGCGGCCCCAGCCATCGAAGTCTTGCGATGATTGCCGCAAGCTTTCCGGCGCGCCAGTCGAGACATCCACATAGACGCTGCCCTGCGAGAGGAACGGAAGTGTGGCGTGTGCCGCCTCACCGCTCGCGCGGCCCGGCACGGCGGCGACCGCCAGATCACATGTCCGCAACCAGTTGCCCGGTGCAGCGTTCAACGGCAGGCCGAGTTCCTGCGAGAGCACGCCTGGGCGTCCCTCGGACACGATATCGCAAAGCGAGAGTGTGGCCTTGCCTTCAAGCGCACGGGCATACGCCCCGCCTACTTCGCCGCAACCGATAATGGCGATGTGCATGGAACCGTCCCCTTGCCTCAAACGACCGGCGACAGGCCGCCGTCCACATTGATCGCCGTGCCCGTTATGTAAGACCCTGCATCCGACGCGAGGAAGACGGCGGCATTGGCGAATTCCTGTGCTGTACCGACCCGCCCCATGGGCAGGGTCGCGCCCATTTCTTCGTAAAACTCCTCGAGCGACCGGCCCTTGTTTTCCGCCGCGTGGCGTTTGACCCACTGATCGGATTCAATCCGTCCCACATGGAGCGAGTTGACGAGCACGTTTGCGGCGGCCCCTTCTCCCGCGAGCACTTTCGTCAGGGCCATTCCGGCAGCGCGCGTAACCGCAGTCGGCGCGCCCTCCGCCGGAGGCGCCTTGGCGCCAGTGTTGAGGACATTGATGATCCGGCCCCATTTGCGCGCCTTCATTTCCGGAAACGCGAGACGCCCAAGCCGGATCGCCGCAAACAGCTTGAGATCGATATCGGCCTGCCAATCTTCGTCTGTAATGTCCGGGAAAGGACTGCGCGCCGATGATCCGGCATTGTTTACCAGCACGTCGACGCTCCCAAGCGCTTGTTCTGCTTGAGTAAACGCATCAGCACAGCCCTTGGCCGTGGCAATATCGGCGGAAATGGTCACGACCTTGCCATCGCCAGCGGTCCCGATTTCGGCCTTCGCATCGTCCAGCGCATCCTGCCGCCTGGCAACAATCGCTACATTCGCGCCTGCCTCTACAAACGCTTTAGCGATGGCGCGCCCGATCCCCAAGCTGCCACCGGTAATCAGCGCATTGCGCCCTTTTATTGATAGTTCCATGAAATTCGCTCCCACCCATCCTTCTTGTTGGGCGCAGATTAACCCCCAGGTCGGGTATTGAACACGGGGTAGACAACCGCCATTTGACTCTCCGCGCGGTTTAAGGCATGAGCATGCGCGATGGGGTTCGCGAACACCCCGTAAGGCGTCGGCCCAAGTTTCGCATCCGTGAAACCCTGTTATGGGAGGATGCGTAATGGCACCGCCAGATCAAATCTCTGTTCCTGACCTTTCCCGCCTTATCGGCACACCACGTGTGCCGACGCTCGTCGATGTGTGCATCTATGAGGATTTCGATGTCGATTCTCGGCTCATACCGACATCGATCCGGTGGCCCCATACCGACATCGCGTCGCTTGTTCCGAGGCTTTCGGAGTTTGAGGTTGTGGTCATCTGCCAGAAGGGCCTCAAGCTCAGCCAGGGCGCTGCTGCCGTCCTTCGCGCCCATGGTATCCGGGCTGAGAGTCTTGAAGGTGGAAACTCCGCATGGCGCGATGCGGGCGAGATACTCGTCCCGGCGGAAAAAATACCGGAGCGTAACGCGGCCGGACAAACCGTTTGGGTCACGCGGCAAAGGCCGAAGACAGACCGCATTGCCTGTCCGTGGTTGATCCGCCGGTTCATCGATCGAAACGCGCAATTCCTGTTTGTTGCGCCATCGCAAGTCAGCATGGTCGCAGAAAAATTCGGCGCGACGCCGTTCGACGTTGAAGATGTTTTCTGGAGCCATCGCGACGAGCGCTGTACGTTCGATATCATGATCGAAGAATTTTCCCTGGAGAATGAGCCGCTGCTGCAACTCGCCAATATCGTGCGTGGGGCGGATACCAACCAGCACGACCTGGCGCCCGAGGCCGCAGGGCTGCTCGCTGCATCATTGGGACTTTCTCAGATGTATGACGATGATCTGGAGCAACTTGACGCGGGAATGACGCTATACGATGCGTTCTACCGCTGGGCACGCGATGCTTCGGACGAAGGCCAAAACTGGCCCGCAGCTTTGAACGCGAATTGAACCGATGACGCATGTAACAATACCGGCAAACAGCAGCGCTGCCTCATCGCCGACATTTGCGGAGGCCGTCCGCATCTGGGCGAAAATCGGCATTCTTTCCTTCGGCGGCCCGACAGCGCAGATCGCCCTGATGCACCGGGTCATCGTCGATGAAAACAAATGGCTGAACGAAAATCAGTTTCTGAATGCGCTGGGATTCTGCATGCTTCTGCCGGGCCCGGAGGCCATGCAGCTCGCGACGTATTCCGGGTGGCGACTGCACGGGTTGAAAGGCGGGCTCGCGGCGGGTCTTCTGTTCGTGCTGCCGGGCGCGGGCGTGGTTCTGGCGCTGGCAGCTCTCTACGCCTTTCTCGGAAGTGTTCCGTTCGTCAACGCACTGTTTCTGGGCATCAAGGCCGCGGTCCTGGTAATCGTCGTCGAAGCGCTTCTACGTGTTTCCAGGCGCGCCCTGCAGTCGATGGAGCACTGGATAATTGCAGCGCTTGCGTTCGTTGGGCTGTTCTTATTCAACCTCCCCTTTCCGCTCATTGTTATCGCCGCAGCGCTGTTCGGATTCGTTAGAGGAACGGCTTCAGATGGCGAAGTAGCAGAGCCGGTCAGGCATGGGCATACATTCACGCAAACGCTTCGAACAATTATTGTCTGGCTGGGGATCTGGTGGGTACCGCTCATTCTGGTTGGGCTCGTCGCATCGGACAGTGTCCTGCCGCAAATCGGTTTTTTCTTCTCCAAGCTAGCGGTCGTGACCTTTGGTGGCGCCTACGCTGTCCTCGCCTACATGGCACAGGACGTGGTCAACCAGTTCGGTTGGCTCACAGCTGGCGAAATGATGGACGGTCTGGGACTGGCCGAAACGACGCCGGGACCGCTGATCCTTGTGACCGAATTTGTCGGCTTTCTCGCCGCCTTCCGGGATGGCGGGCTGGCCCTTGGCCTCGCCGGCGCCGTGGTGACACTATGGGTAACCTTCGTACCCTGCTTCCTGTGGATTTTCGCGGGAGCCCCCTATATTGACTGGATTGGCGCGCAGCCGCGTCTCAAGGGTGCACTCGCCGCCATTACGGCGGCCGTCGTCGGCGTCATCCTGAATCTGTCGGTCTGGTTCGCACTACACGTGTTTTTCGCACAGGTTTCCGCCGAAAAGTTCGGGCCGGTGACTTTGTGGATACCGGATTTCTCCACGCTTGACTGGAAGATCATCGTGCTTTCGATTCTGAGCGCTGCCCTGCTATTTGGCAGGCACTGGCCACTCTGGAAGATGCTGTTGGTTGCTTCGCTCACGGGCGCGGCATTGAGCTACGCCGTTTCATGACGCTCCTAGTCAGGGAATGGCAGCTCCGCACCATCCGGAACGGGCACTTCGAACGCGTTGAGCAGACCGGAAATAATCCCGTAATAGCCGGTGATAGAGATGAGTTCGACAAGGCCAGTCTCGCCGATCGCCTTGCGCGCCATGTCATAGGTTTCATCGCCTACGCGGCGGGTTTTGAGGAGCTCATGCACAAACCTGTAGACCGTCTGCACGTTTTCAGGTGCATCTGCCGGTAGATGTCCATCCTTGATCGCAGCAATCAGATCGGCGCTCAAGCCTTCCCTTTCAGCAATCGGTGCGTGCGCATACCATTCATAGTTGGCGCGCCAGTGCTGCGCTACCATGAGAATAGCCAGTTCGCGCAATGCCCCGGGGAGTGAAGATTCGAATCTGAGCTTCGCGCCGAGCTCCTGAACAGCATGGCCGATCACCGGCGCATAGAGCAATGCATTGAACGGACCTGACAGCGCGGCGCCAGGCTCCCTGCCTTTCATGCGGCGTGTGTCACCGGCAATCGCGTCGAAAAGAGATTTCTGGTCAGCATTCAGACTTTTCGGCGGAAGTGAGGGCAGTCGGCTCATACTATGCTCACCAAAAAACGGGGTTAAAACCAGTCAGGTATTTTTTCGCCGCCAATGAGTTCGTCATAGTCCGGGCGCGGGCGGACGACAGCATAGTGCCCGCCCTTCACCAGAACTTCCGGTATCAGCAGCCGCGTGTTGTAGGTCGAGGATTGCACGGCGCCATAGGCCCCAGCCGTCATGACGGCCATCAGGTCGGCTTCCCCAAATGGCGGCAGGTCACGGTCAAGAGCGAGATAATCGCCAGTCTCACAGACCGGTCCAACCACATCGGTTTTTTGGGGCGGCTCGGCACGCAGAGATTCCCTGACGGGCCAGATGTCGTGATAGGCCTCGTAAAGGGTCGGGCGAATAAGGTCGTTCATGGCCGCGTCCACAACTGTGAAAGTCTTGTTCGCGCCCTCCTTCACATAGAGGACGCGGGTTACCAGAATACCTGCGTTGGCGGCAATCATCCGACCCGGCTCGAACAGCAATTTGCAGTTCAACTCCTCCGCCGCGTCGAGGACCACTGTGGCGTATTCATCCGGATGTGGCGGAACATCATTGCTGCCGCGATAGGGCACCCCAAGGCCACCGCCGAAATTGATGAATTCGAGTTTGATTCCGTCTTCTTTTAGTTGTCCGGCAAGCGCACGCAGCAGCGTGAAGGCGTCACCAAACGGCTTGAGGTCAGTGATCTGACTGCCGATGTGCATATGGATGCCGCATGTCTCGACGCCCTGCATCCCCGCGGCTTCCTTATAAAGCGCGCGCGCGCGATCAAAGGGCACGCCGAATTTATCCTCAGCCTTGCCGGTCGAGATTTTCCGGTGAGTTTTGGGATCGATGTCCGGGTTTACGCGAAGTGCGACGCGAGCCTTTACCCCCAACCCGTGCGCCACCTCATTGAGAGCTGCCAGCTCTGGCTCCGACTCGACGTTGAATGCATAGATGCCCTCATTCAGGGCATAAGCCATTTCTTCACGGGTTTTGCCGACGCCGGAAAAAACAATGCGTTCCGGCGGCACTCCGGCAGCGCGCGCTCGGCGCAACTCGCCTTCCGAAACCACGTCCATTCCCGATCCGAGTTCCCCGAGCGTACGCAGGACTGCAATGTTCGAGTTTGCCTTGATCGAATAGCACACCAACACATCGGCGCCTGAGAACGCATCCGCGAAGACCTTGTAATGGCGTTCCAGTGTCGCAGTCGAATAGCAATAGAATGGCGTACCGACCTCGGACGCCAATGCGTCCAAGCTCACATCTTCGGCGTGCAGGACGCCGCCCTTATAGGCGAATTGATGCATGGAAATCTTGCCGCCGTGTGGCCAGCACCACTAGCGCAGCAGCCTGTCGAGAACAAAGGGGCGTTGAGGACCGCCAGGACCCGTATCCGCAGTCTGTCCGTCAGCCGTTTTGGCATTGGGCGGACGCTCGAGCGGACCTTTTCGCCCGCACGCGCTCAGGCCCACTGCGGTCACGAGCAGTGCCGCCAAAACTGGTACCAGCGCATTGCGCATTATGGGTTTCTCCCCGTCCCCTTGCCGGAAATTCGACCTCTGACCTATTTCTAGCCTGATGTTGCGTCTCTTTCCAACCGCTTTATCCAGCTTCTCGCGATTTTGCGGACATTTGATGGCGCTGTCCCGCCATAGCTTTTGCGGCTCTTTACCGAATTTGCGACACTCAGAATCGAGAAAACATCTTCAGTGATGCGCGGTTCGACCTTCTGCATTTCTTGCAGCGGCACGCGAGCAAGCATGATCCCCGCCTGCTCCGCATACGCGACGATCTGCCCCGTAATGTGATGAGCTTCACGAAACGGCAACGCCAGTTCCCGCACCAGCCAGTCGGCCAAATCGGTCGCAGTGGAGTAGCCGGCCCCGGCCGCCTTGCGCATTGCCTGAACGTCAGGCTCCATATCGCTTACCATGCCGGCCATGGCGGCGAGCATTAGCGAAAGCGTATCAAGTGCTGTAAATGCCGGAACCTTGTCTTCCTGCATGTCCTTCGAGTAGGCGAGTGGCAACCCCTTCATGACAACAAGAAGCTGCGTGAAGGCGCCAAACACCGCCCCGGTCTTGGCACGGACCAGCTCGGCAGCATCCGGGTTGCGCTTTTGCGGCATGATGGAAGAGCCGGTCGTGAATTTGTCAGACAAGGCGATGAGGCCAAATCCTGGCGACGACCACACCACAATCTCTTCCGCGAGCCGCGATAGGTGGGTCGCGGCAATTGAGGCCGCTGCCAGTGACTCAAGCACAAAATCCCGGTCCGAGACGGCGTCAAGCGAGTTGGCGGACGGCTGATCGAACCCCAGTTTTTTTGCCGTCGATTCGCGGTCAATGGGAAAAGACGTGCCAGCCAGCGCTGCGGCACCCAGCGGACACTCGTTCATCCTCTTGCGGGCATCGGCAAATCGCCCCCTGTCACGTGCGAACATCTCGACATAGGCGAGGCAGTGATGGCCAAAAGTGACCGGTTGTGCCGCCTGCAAATGCGTAAAGCCCGGCATCACCGTCGCTGCGTGCTGGAGTGCCTTTTGCGCAAGCGTAAGCTGGAGATCGGCCAGCAGCAGCTCCAGTTGATCGACCGCTTCGCGGAGATAGAGACGGAAATCCGTAGCAACCTGATCATTGCGCGAGCGTGCCGTATGCAGTTTTCCCGCTGTCGCACCAACGAGGTCCGCAAGCCGCGCTTCCACATTCATATGGATGTCCTCGAGCGCACGCGAAAACGTGAAATCGCCGCTCTCAATCTCTGACGCGATCGTGTCTAGACCTTGAAGAATGGCATTGGCATCCTCACCTGAAATAATGCCGGTCTCGGAGAGCATTTCGCAGTGCGCCTTTGA
>DEIT01000169.1:53082-54850 GCA_002352635.1 Hyphomicrobiaceae bacterium UBA2767
ATCTCAGACGGGCCGGAAGCAAATCGGCCGCCCCACATTTTGTTCGTCATAGCTGACCTACTTCGGATTTCGACGCCCATGAACAAGAAGAAAGCACAAAAATCACCGGGCAAGACACCGCTCAGGACCGTCCTCGTCATGGTGGCGATCGCAGCAGTCGCGGGGTTCGGGGCGGTATACTTGAATTCAGGGGGCAATAGCAATGTTGCACCAACCCCAAATGCTGAAACCGGTAAATCGGAAACTCCAGCCAAATCCGGCCTGGCTGCCTATTCCAAAGGCGCTATGGCGACATTCGTTGCACGAGCGAAACCGCAGGATTTACCGGAATTCACATTCAATAGAGACGATGGTTCGGAGACCTCCCTCGCCGAGTGGCGCGGCAAGGTCGTTCTGCTCAACCTCTGGGCCACATGGTGTGGCCCCTGCCGCAAGGAGATGCCCGATCTCGACCGGCTCAAGGCAGAGCTCGGCGGCGACGATTTTGATCTGGTGGCGCTGTCCATCGACCGAACCGGCCTGGATAAGCCGCGCAAGTTCCTGGAAGAAATTGGGGTCAAGAACCTCAAGCTCTTCAACAACTCCTCCGGAAAGCTCGCCGCATCACTGAAGGCCTTCGGTATGCCAACCACGCTTCTTCTCAATCGACAGGGCCAGGAAATCGGTCGCCTGGTCGGGCCGGCTGAGTGGGGCTCGGAGGAGGCGGTGGCACTCGTCAAGGCCGCAATCGCCGAGAAGGGCTAGCAGGAACCAAATTTTTCTATAAAGGCGATGGCATTGCCTATGCCGTCTTCGGCGCGGATTTTTTCTCCAAGAGCTTCTGCATTTCGTCGAATGACCGCATCCTGTGTCGCCTCGGTGAGGGCTTTGGCAAGCTTTTCCGCAGTTAGTTTTTTTTGCGGGATGGGTTTGGGACCCGCGCCCAGCGCATGAACGCGGACGGCCCAAAAGGGTTGGTCACCAAAAAACGGACAGATAATTGAAGGCTTACCGTAGCGCAAACCCGCTGCCGTCGTCCCCGCACCGCCATGATGGACAACGGCGCTCATGCGCGGGAAGAGCCAGTCGTGTGGTGCCTCATCAATTTTGAAGAGCGTCTCGGGCAGGTCTTCCGGTTGCAGCCCACCCCACCCACTCGCAAGAATGCCCCGCATGCCTGTCCGGGCGAATGCTTCGAGCACAATGCGCGTGATCCGTCGTGGATCGCGCCCTGAGAGGCTGCCAAAGCCGACATACACAGGCGGGCTTCCCGCATCGATGAACTTCATCAGCTTTGGCGGCGGCCGCCACGCGTCCGGCTGGTCGAGAAACCAGTATCCCGTAGCGACAGACGTCTCCGGCCAGTCCGAAGGCGAAGGGCCGACCTGTGCGGAATAGCAATGCATCACCGGGATTGGCGCACCTTGCGCTGTGTGAAGAAAATCATGTCCCGGCGGCAAGGGAGGCATTCGGTGCTCTTCGCGCCACGGTCTGATGAACTTGTTCACCGTGGAGTCCATAAACTTGAGAGTAATTGCGTGCGTTGCCCGGTTATACCAACGCCCAAGCTTCCAATCCGGGAATCCGGGGCAAGAAAACTCAGCGCTCGGCACGAGCATGGGAAGGGGAATTCCCATAATAGCGTGAATACCCAGCTTCTCCGCAAAATGCGGGGCGCCATATGCCTTGGGGTGAAATATGATGAGGTCAGGGTCAACTGTCTGCGTTGTTTCCCAGCTGTCCTTCAGCATCGCCCGCTGCATCGGTGCGATCTGTCTGAACATCTTGG
>DEIT01000169.1:54974-56970 GCA_002352635.1 Hyphomicrobiaceae bacterium UBA2767
CTGGTGCAGAGTGTTACCTGATGCCCTGCTGCCTTCAAGCCCCTGCCCAGCGCCACATACGGCTGTACGTCACCCCGGGAACCAAGCGTGATTATCAGGACTTTCACGTGCTCACCGAGTTGGCGTTCCGATCATGCTTGAACGCGCTGAAAGCATATGAATGAACGAGCTCTATTTTGGGCACAGGTCGGCAAATGGGTCAGGAAATCGATCCCAACCAGACGCTATCGCGCCAGCGAGGAGTAAGCTCTCGAAACCTGTTGCGCCGAGGGTTGGCTGAAATCTGGCAGGGAGCCCTGGAAGCTGGCAATTGAATCCTCGAGTGCTGCCACCCGTCTGGCCTCTGCAGCCGTGAGTTCAATTTTCACACCCGCATGATCATTAATGAGTTCAACCACGTCATCATAGTTTTTGACTTCCGCTCTTGAGAGCTGAGACATCGGCCGCAGCGGCGTCAGGCTGTCAATTTGCCGGGAGATGGCTTGGAACCTTTGCTGCAGCGAAAATCGTTCCGGGTTCTCATTCAATTCCGTCTCCAGATTGTCCTTGAACCTCAGCATGAACTTGACGCGCTTTTGCGTTGCGTTGTCCAATCTGGGGGAGAGTATGGCCAGTCTCAGGTCGTTTAGTTCTCCAAGCCGGTCGTCCGCCTCTACATCAACAGTAGGTTTCCCGATGATCCGGTCCGCCTCCTCGAGCAATTCAACGCGATCCTCGAGCTCGTCAGCACGAACGGTTCCTGCGCTGACCTTCTCCTGAATCTTGAGAATTTCAGCCTGGTTATCGCTCAGTTTCTGCTTTTCGGCGGGAGTCAGATCAAGCTTGTAACCGCGGATCCGGTTTATCTCGCGCTTTGCCGCGGCCGTCATCGCGAGCGCCACCTTTTGATCTGAACTACCCGATGCCGATTGCCCCGCCCCAATGATCGATTCGGCCGATGACGAGCCAAAAATCGTTTCTGCAAACGCAGACCTGAAGGCTGATAAGCTGGTGGGTGCAGTTTCCATGGCGGAATGCGGGGATTACTCTTACTGACAACTCGTGCAGCCAGTGTCTCCGCTAATCATTAACCAAGCATTAGCTTTGCCGCGAGGCCGTCTGCCGACTTTGCCGATATGCAGTCGACCCTGCCGCCTCTAGCGTGTTGGAACTGGCTCATCTCCACGGTAGTCATAAAAACCGCGGTTCGTCTTGCGTCCAAGCCATCCGGCTTCGACATATTTCACAAGCAGCGGACAGGGCCGATACTTGGTATCCGCCAGTCCCTCATAGAGCACCTGCATCACTGAAAGACAGGTGTCGAGGCCAATAAAGTCAGCCAGCTGTAGAGGTCCCATCGGATGGCGCGCGCCGAGGCGCATAGCCGTGTCGATCGCCTTCACATTACCGACGCCTTCGTAGAGAGTGTAAACCGCCTCATTGATCATCGGCAGCAATATGCGATTGACCATGAACGCCGGGAAATCCTCAGACACGGCAATGGTCTTGCCGAGCGTATCGACGAAGCCGGTTCCGGTCGAGAAGGTGTCGTCGTCAGTGGCAATGCCGCGAATCATTTCTACCAGCTCCATAACCGGAACCGGGTTCATGAAGTGCATACCGAAAAATTTTTCCGGACGGTCCGTGGCCGCCGCAAGCCGGGTGATGGAGATGGACGACGTGTTGGTCGCGAGCAACGCCTCCGGGCCCACCGCCTTGCAGACATCGGAAAATATTTTGAGCTTAACTTCCTCGTTTTCCGTTGCCGCCTCAATCACCAGGTCGACATCGCCAAGCGCCTCGTAGTTTTCCGCCTTGCCGATGCGCTGAGTGGCAGCGTCCTTGTCGGCATCCGTGATCTTTCCTGATGCAACCTGCCGCGACAGATTGCCATTGATTGTGGCCAGCGCCTGATCGACCCGCTCAAGATCGATGTCGTACAGCAATACGTCATAGCCTGCGAGCGCAATGACATGGGCGATACCGTTGCCCATCTGACCCGCCCCGATTACGCCTA
>DEIT01000169.1:57092-65806 GCA_002352635.1 Hyphomicrobiaceae bacterium UBA2767
GGCGCTTCCTCGTCCTTGTTTATGGCGACAATGACCTTGGAGTCCTTCATGCCGGCCAAGTGCTGGATCGCCCCGGATATACCGACGGCGATGTAGAGATCCGGCGCCACGACCTTGCCTGTCTGTCCCACCTGATAATCGTTTGAAACGTAACCTGCATCCACTGCCGCGCGGCTTGCCCCCACGGCTGCATTCAACTGACTTGCAAGCGGCTCGATATACTTGATGAAATTTTCTTCCGAGCCGAGCGCTCTGCCACCCGAAACGATAACCTTGGCAGATGCCAGTTCCGGACGATCGGAAGTCGACAGCTCTTCGCCACTGAATTCGGAAAGGCCTGCGGATGCCGGAACGTCGATCTTCTCAACTACAGCACTGCCCTCTTCACCGGCAGCCGGAAAGGCAGTTGTTCGAACTGTAATGGCCTTTATTGGGTCGGTGGATTGCACCGTCTGAATCGCATTGCCTGCATAAATTGGACGCTCGAACGTATCGGGCGACTTCACAGCGGTAATGTCGGAAATCTGCGCCACGTCAAGAAGGGCAGCGACACGCGGCATAAAATTCTTGCCTGTGGTCGTGGCCGGCACCAGCACCGCCGCATACTCCTTGGCAAGCGGCTCGATCAGCACGGCCAATTCCTCAGCCAAATGATGTTCCAGATGCGGCGCCTCCGCGAGGAGTACTTTTGATGCGCCCTCGATTGCTGCAGCTTCGTCAGCGACGGATGAGCAGCCCTGGCCGGCAATCAGAATATGTACGTCGGCATCAATTGCCTGCGCCGCGCTCATGGCCTTGGCCGTCGCGGGGTTGAGTGCCGTGTTGTCGTGTTCGGCTACGAGCAAAACCGCCATTAGATTACACCCGCTTCGTTTTTCAGTTTGTCGATCAATTCGCTGGCACTACCGACGATTTCACCTGCTTCCCGCCCTGGCGGTTCGATGGTTTCGATCACCTTCAATCGCGGTGAAATGTCTACGCCGTAGTCAGCAGCAGTCTTTTCATCAATCGGTTTTTTCTTCGCCTTCATGATGTTCGGCAGCGAGGCATAACGCGGCTCATTCAGCCGCAAATCGGTCGTAACGATACACGGCATTTTGAGGACTATCGTCTGCAGACCACCATCGACCTCGCGCGTTACCTGCGCCTTGCCACCATCGAATTCGATCTTTGAGGCAAATGTACCTTGTGGCCAACCAAGCAGAGCAGCAAGCATCTGGCCGGTCTGGTTGGAGTCGTCGTCAATTGCCTGTTTGCCAAGAATGACGATTTCGGGCTTCTCCGCGTCAACCACGCCTTTGAGCAATTTGGCGACAGCCAGCGGCTCGACCTCATCATCCGCCTGAATGAGAATGCCGCGATCTGCACCCATGGCAAGTGCCGTCCGAATTGTTTCCTGTGACTTCTGAGGACCAATCGAGACGGCGATAATTTCCTCCGCCACACCGGCCTCTTTCAATCTGATGGCCTCCTCGACGGCGATCTCATCGAAGGGGTTCATGGACATCTTGACGTTGGCCAGGTCGACACCAGACCCATCCGCCTTGACCCGTATTTTGACATTGTAGTCGACCACCCGCTTGACGGGCACGAGAACCTTCATGACGCTTCCCCAGAATACGCCCCACAACAGTTTCGCCCACGAAGTTCCAGGTCCGACAAACGCCTGCTACGGCAACGATTTCTAACCGGAAAATCTCTTCGCACTTGCGAAATAACCGCGCGACGGTACTGCTGCCGAACCCGTGAGTCAATGCCGCACAAAGCGTCCGATCCATGTTCTGGAACGGTCAGGTTTCTTAGGCGCTCAAGCACCGCTCATGGTCTTGTCGAACAACGGAACACCAGGCCTGCGCATGAACAGAATAAGCACTGCGCCGGATACGAGCCCACCCACATGGGCCCACCATGCAACACCGTCCCCATCCGACAAAAGGGCACTGGCAATCTGCAGAAATACCCAGAACCCCAGGACCCACGCAGCACTTATCTTGATTGGTATTCGCCAGAGTGCCAGCACCCAGATTTTGACCTTGGGGTGAAGCATCAGATAGGCGGCAACCACACCGGCAACGGCACCACTCGAGCCAATTACCGGAACCTGTGACCCCTTGAATACAAACGTATGCGCCAGTCCGGCGAAAATTCCGCAGATAAGATAGAAGAGGAGAAAGCGCACATGTCCCATCGCGTCCTCCACATTGTCTCCGAACACCCAGAGGAATAGCGCGTTCCCCAACAGATGCAGAAAGCTGCCGTGAACGAACATGTAGGTTACCAATGTCCAGCGCTCCTGGACCTGAAGCGCGCCTTCAGGCACCGAGACATTGCCAGTGATTGGTGCACGACCGGTCCAGAACTCGGCGGGAATGAGTGCGAATGCAGCCATGCGCTCGTCGAGCGGCAAGAACCATCCTGACTGGAACACCACGTAGAGCACGATGTTGAATACAATAATGGCGACCGTGACATACTGAAACGGAATGCGCTTCAGAGGGTTCTTATCGTGGATGGGAACGAACATGCGGGGCTCAGGCCTTGCCAATGGTCTTGTCGAACAGGGGAACATTCGGACGGCGCATAAACAAAACAAGCACCGCGCCGGTTGCCAGTCCTCCCAGATGCGCACCCCATGCGATCATGCTTTCCTCCGCACCGAAGAACACGTTATAGATCTGAACAGCGATATAGAAGCCGATGATCCAGGCGGCTGTGATGCGCAATGGTATACGATAGAGCACGAGCACCCAGACTTTCACGTTCGGATGCAGCATCAGATAGGCGGCAATGACGCCGGACACGGCACCGCTGGCACCAATCGTCGGGACAATAGAATCCGGTGCCGATGCGACATGAACCATCGCGGCGACAACACCGCACAGGAGGTAGAACAAAAGAAATCGCCAATGGCCCATCGCATCTTCCACATTGTCACCAAAGACCCACAGAAAGGTCATGTTTCCGGCAAGGTGGAAAAAACCCACATGCACGAACATGTACGTGAGCGCCGTAACCACTTCAGGCATCGGCAAGGGTTCGTATCCCCAGAAAACAGTCATCGACGGCAGCTCTGAGCGACCCAGAAATTCGGCAGGGACGAGCGCGAATTCTGGAGCGTACCGGTTCGCCGGGGCAAAATACTCTGTACCCAGCACCAGGAATCCCAGGACGTTCACTGCGATCAGTGAAACCGTCGCCCACTGGAAGGGAAGCCGTTTCAGTGGGTTGATGTCATGGACGGGAACGAACATGGGGACACAAATACGCCTTAGCGGTTTTCGCCGGGAGTCCAGAGGACATCCCCGCCACCCTTGTCGTTTACATAGCGGCTTGCAACGAAGAGAAAATCGGAGAGTCGGTTGGCGTAGCGGAGCGCCGGCTCGGAAACATTCTCACCCTTGACCGCAGCAAGCTCAGCCATCCGCCGCTCGGCTCGGCGGCAGATTGTGCGAGCCACATGCAGAGCGGCTGCCGCGCGCGCACCCCCGGGAAGCACGAAGGAGCGGAGCGGTTCAAGCTCCGAGTTCAGTTCATCGATTTCGCTCTCAAGCCGTTCGACTTGCGCGGACACGATGCGCAGTGCGCCATCGGTATCCTCCTCGCCCTTCTGCGGCACACAAAGGTCGGCGCCAAGATCGAACAGATCGTTCTGGATTCGGGAGAGCATTTTGTCGATGCGTCGGTACTCCGCCGGCAGTTCGAGCCGCGCCACGCCTATCGCCGCGTTGGTTTCATCAACGGTACCGTAAGTGTCGATGCGCAAGTCATGCTTTACCACGCGGTCGCCGCCGCCAAGCGCCGTCGTGCCGTCATCGCCAGTGCGGGTGTAGATCTTGTTCAGGACCACCATGGGACCATCCTTATGCGTCAGCCGGCGTGGAGTTCACGGTCCGGTAAAGTAAATTGCTGCCATAACAATGACGATAGCCACAAATTGTAACACGACACGCCAGCGCATGAGCTTTTGCGATGTGTTGCCTGGGCCTGCACGCAACATGTTCCACAAACCCAAGGCAAGAACGATGGCGACCGCAATGAGCGCCATTGGGATGAAAGCATTTACGATTGAGCTCATACAATCCGCCTCCTGGCGAAATATCCGTTCAGCTTGCGTTATTGCGAAGCAACTAGCCGGTCCAGAATACGGGTCGAAAACAGCCTACGGCCCCATGCCAGCAGATGGGTTGCGGTGGTCACATAGTAGTGCGCCCGCGGGCGTGGGCTTTCAAGGGCATGAATGAGCTTTTCGAGCACCGCTTCGGGACCGAGCTTAAACATGGTTGTGCCGCCTTCTTCCATCGCGGCTATGCGTTGTTTGTAGATTTCCGCATGCGCTGAGGCTGCAAGATCGATATTCGCCCTATAGGCAGCAAGCGAATTTTCGATGAAACGGGTTTCAATAGGGCCCGGCTCTATCTGCGAGACGTGGATATCGGTTTCCGCCAACTCCTGACGCATTGCGTCACTCATTGCTTCAAGCGCAAATTTCGAGGCGTTGTAGGAACCGCGGTATTTAAGCGATACGAGACCAAGGCAGGACGAGCACTGCACGATCCGACCATGGCCCTGCTTGCGCATAGCCGGAACGATCCGGCAGGTCAGGTCATGCCAGCCGAAGAAGTTTGCTTCGAACTGTTCGCGCAATGCATCAACGGGCACATCCTCAACTGCTCCCGGCTGCCCATACGCGCCATTGTTGAACAAGGCAGTAAGCTTGCCGTCGGTTCGCTTTAAGGCTTCCTCGGCACACCTTTTGATAGAGCGCGCATCGCGATATTCGAGGGCCAAAACCTCGAGGCCCTCACTTTCAAGGCGCTCGATATCCTGTTTCTTTCGGGCCGTAGCAAGTACGCGCCATCCGCGCTCTTTCATACCGTGCGCGCAAGCGTAGCCAATGCCCGACGAACAGCCGGTGATGAGGATCGAACGTGTGTCTGACATGAGGTCGTACCCGCTCCCGTTAAAAGCCAGCGGCTTTTCTATCGGGATTTACGGCCTCACGCCAGCCAACACAGATACGTTGCTTCAGCGAGAGAGACAGCCTTTGAGTTTGACCAAACACCCGTCCCAGCCGTGTTCGTGTTTATCGCGGGCCTCCGCATCAATGAAATTGGTCTGGTGCAACACAAAGCGCGTTCCGGAATCCACCGGGAAGAATTCGAGAGTAATTTCCATAAGCTGGCCAGGGCTGCCATCATCCTGATCCCATGCCCAAGTGAAACGCAGCTTGCGATCCTGCACAAACTCTGTGATTTCACCGCGCGCGGTAGTCACCGTGCCGTCGGGATGAACCATCGGGATTGTCAGCGCTCCGCCCACACGCGCATCCATTGTTGAATCAGGTGCCGTTATCTCGCCTGGACCCATCCATTGACGAAGTGCTTCATCTTTGGTCCATGCCGCAAAAACGATCTCAGGCGGATACGCTATTTCGCGTTCCATGGTGAGCTCAAGGACTTCGGTCTCTTCGGCCACTGCGTTACTCATCAGACTGCTCCTCTTTCTTGTCTGTATCGTCGAGATAGGTTTCCAGTGCATCAAGGCGTCCCAGCCAGAACGTTCGCGTATTCTCGAGCCAATCGGACGCGTCTTTCAGCGTGTCCACGCGAAGATGGCAACGCCGTTTCTGCGCCTCGACTTCGCGCCTGATGAGTCTGGCGCTCTCCAAGACCTTGAGATGACGTGAGATCGCCGGGAGTGAAATATCAAACGGCGCAGCGAGCTCGTTTACGGTCGCGCTGCCCTGAGCCAGCCGCGCTACAATGGCACGTCGTGTGGGGTCAGAGAGGGCTGAGAATGTGGCATCGAGCGTGTGCATCTCTCACTCCTCATAGCGGTCGTGATGCCGCACCCAGGCCATGGTGAAATCGAGATCATCTTCGTCCCGGCCCTTGGGAACGAGATCAAGATAGCTGTATGTGCCGATGAGGCCGTCGAGGCCGCGCGCGTAGCAGGAGTAAGTGTGGAAGATGTCACCCGCTTTATTACGGATGAAGACGCTTGCTCCCGGCATCTCGTCGCTCATGGCCGCATTGGTGTTGTAATTGTATATCTTGCCGCCGCTCTCAACGTCGTTCTCCGTGAACGAGACGTGATAGTCAAAATTGAAACGGTTGCCGCTTGAAGACACCCATTTGAACTGCCAGCCCATACGGTCCTTGAACGGCTGGAATTCGCTCAGAGGCGCGCGCGATACGGCGACAAAATTGACGTCACGGGCCGCAAGATGCGGCAATGCACCGCCAATGTGGTCCATCAGAAACGAGCAGGATTTGCAGCCCTGCTCCCAGCCGGGACCGAACATGAAGTGATAGACGATCAACTGGTTCTTGTTTCCAAAAAGCTCCAGAAGCGTTTCCTTGCCGTGCGATCCTTCGAACACATATTCCTCTTCAATCTTCACCCAGGGAAGCGCGCGGCGCCTGGCGCTGATCTCGTCCCTCAATCCAACCAGCTTTTTCTCCTCGGTCAGCAGATGCTTGCGCGCGTCAAGCCATTCATCGCGGGTCACCACATTGTGCTGCTTCATTTCGCTTTGAACTCCACATTCTTGTGCAACAGATCAATCGATTTATTATTTAGCTAATCCGTTAATTAACATATTTGTTATTTTTGTCAACACGTGTTGTTTCGTTTGTCAGCACGTAATTGTTCACATATTGTTCTGCGTCTCGCTTATCTGTTAGGAGTTCCCCATGCTGACCCTCTATCACGCCCCGCAATCGCGTTCCTCGCGGATTCTCTGGCTTCTTGAGGAGCTCCAGGCCGACTATGAAATCGCCTATGTGGATATCCCGCGCGCGGATGGGTCAGGTGCGGCTGACTCGAAAAACCCTCATCCGGACAAGAAGGTCCCGGCTCTTGTGCATGACGGGGAGCTGATCACGGAGTCCATCGCGATCGTTCTCTATTTGACTGATATGTTCCCTGAAGCCAGCATTGGCCCCAAGGTCGGAGATCCTGGCCGCGGGGCCTATCTCACCTGGCTTGCCTATTATGCGGGCGTCATGGAGCCCGTACTCAACCACCAATTCCTCGATCTTGGAGATCACGAGGGCCTGGCGCGCACGTTCCGCGGCCGCAGGGAGATGGACAAGCGTATTCTCGATGCGCTGAACCGATCGCCTTACATTACGGGCGAGAATTTCACGGCGGCCGACATCATAATCGCAAGCCTCGGCCATTTCATCCGCGAGATGCTTCCCGCCAACGGTGTGGTGGATGCATATCTTGAGCGCTGTGGGAAACGGCCGGCACTTGCAATTGCCAACGCCAAGGATTCACCGCCGTCCCCGTGAAGTACCGGCAGGTTGTCAGGCGCCGCGGCGGACCATTACGCTACAGCTCGCAGTCGCGGTGCAACCAAAGGATTGGATAAATGACCAAACATGCACTGATCGTCGGTGCGGGCGCCGGCATATCGGCATCCTTTGCGCGCGCGCTTACCAAGGACGGGTACAAAGTCGCGCTTGCGGCCAGGAATACCGACAAACTCGCAGACCTAGCGAAGGAAACTGGCGCACTCACGCTTCCTTGCGATGTCTCACAACCGCAAAGCGTCGATGCTCTGTTCGAAGAGGTTGATCAGAAGGTCGGCACCCTCGACGTGGTGCTTTACAACGCAAGTGCGCGGGAGCGCGGGCCCATTGCAGAGCTTGATCCGGGCCGCGTCAAAACGGCCCTTCTGGTGTCCGCCTACGGCGGATTTCTGGTCGCGCAACATGCGGCGAAACGGATGCTCAACCAAGGACACGGCGCGATCCTGTTCACGGGCGCGTCGGCGAGCGTGAAGGGCTACGCCCAATCGGCGCCCTTCGCCATGGGCAAGTTCGCACTTCGCGGACTCGCCCAGTCAATGGCCCGCGAGTTGCATCCCAAGAACATCCATGTCGCCCATTTCGTTATTGATGGCGGTGTGGCGAACGAAGAACGCGGGCGGGGAAATAGCTCCGATGAACCCGACAAATGGCTCGAACCCGACGCGATCGCGCAGACCTATATGGCGGTTTTGAACCAACCACGCTCGGCATGGACGTGGGAGGTGGAACTCAGGCCATGGGTGGAGACGTTTTAGGACGTCTTGTCTTTGCCAGCTACCGGCTCGAAAAATATCAACCGGCTTCCGAATGGATCGGTCACGGTCACTTCGCGCGTGTTCCAGGGTGTCTCTTCAAGACCGGGCTTTGCGTATTTGTAGCCCGAACCTGACAGCTGTTTGTGGAAGTGCTCGATATCACCGACTTCTATCCGAACGGCCCCACCAGGGCAGCAGTCACCATGGTGTTCCGATAGATGCAGCACGCATCTATCGCGCGCCACCTCCATGTAGAGCGGAAAATTCTCTTCAAACCGGTGTTCCCAGTTCACCGTGAAGCCCAAAAACTCGACATAGAACTCCCGAGCCTTGGCCTCGTCGAACATGCGAAGTACGGGCGTCGGATATGCGAGTTCGGTCATTGCAGGAGTGTGTGTCCGGTTCCGGCGGTTCGCCTCGATCACTACATATGCAGTGCGCGTTTGGCGACTGCGAGTGCAGCCTCTTTCACCGCTTCGGGAAGTGTCGGATGCGCGTGGCAGGTTCGTGCCAGATCCTCCGCTGACCCGCCAAACTCCATGAGTACCGCCGCTTCAGCGATCATGTTGCCCGCATCGGCTCCGATAATGTGAACGCCGAGCACGCGGTCGGTCTTGGCATCCGCAAGAATCTTCACAAA
>DEIT01000169.1:65943-83415 GCA_002352635.1 Hyphomicrobiaceae bacterium UBA2767
ACGTGGCCCGCCTGGCCAGCAAGTATCTCGGCGACCGCAACACCTTCATCCTCTGCCTTGTGTGCCAGCATAGGCCCGTCGATCACGTCGCCGATGGCATAGATGCCATCCACATTTGTCTTGTAGTGACCGTCGGTGACGACGCGGCCCCGACTATCGAGTTTCACACCCACATCCTCGAGCCCAAGACCCTGCGTGTATGGCACCCGACCGATGGCAACGAGAACGACATCGCAATCGACGGTTTCCGTATCACCGCCCTTTGAAGGCTCAATGGTGACCTTGCAACCCTTGCCTTTGGTGTCGATGCCCACAACTTTGTGGCCGAGCTTGAACTGAATGCCCTGCTTCTTGAGGATGCGCTGGAAATTCTTTGCGACATCCGCATCCATGCCGGGCGTGATCCTGTCGAGGAATTCAACCACGAGAACTTCCGCCCCCAGCCGCCGCCACACCGAACCAAGCTCAAGGCCTATAATGCCGGCGCCGACAACGACCAGTTTCTTCGGCACATCGGAAAGCTCCAGGGCACCGGTCGAAGAAACCACCCTCTTCTCATCGATTTCAATGCCGGGCAAATGCGCCACGTCGGAGCCTGTGGCTATGACGATATTCTTGGTCTCAATGGTTTGCGCCTTGCCCTTTTCCGATGTCACTTCAACTTTGCCGGGAGCAACGATCTTTCCCGTGCCGTGGTAAGCGTCGATCTTGTTCTTCTTGAGCAGATATTCGACACCGGCCGTGTTGCCGTCGACGCCTTCCTTCTTGAAGACCTGCATGGCTTTGAGGTCGAGCTTCGGCGACACCTTGATGCCCATCCCCTCGAAACCGTGACCGGCTTCCTCAAAAAGTTCGGATGCATGCAACAGGGCCTTTGAGGGAATACAGCCGACATTCAGACAGGTGCCACCGTGGGCATCACGCTTTTCAACAACGGCAGTTTTCATTCCCAATTGAGCAGCGCGAATTGCACACACATAGCCACCGGGTCCGGTGCCGATGACAACGAGATCGTATGCGTCAGCCATAGTTTCTTCCTTGTTGGAAATTCAAGCAGACTAGATATCCAGCACCATGCGCTGCGGGTCTTCGAGACACTCTTTTACGCGCACGAGGAACGTGACCGCACCTTTGCCATCCACGACACGATGGTCATAGGAAAGTGCTAGATACATCATCGGGCGGATGGCAATCTCGCCATCAACAGCCACGGGGCGCTGCTGAATGGCGTGCATGCCAAGGATGCCCGATTGCGGCGCGTTCAGAATTGGCGTCGACATGAGCGATCCGTAGACACCGCCATTGGTGATTGTGAATGTTCCGCCCTGCATCTCGGCGATTGACAAATCCCCATCGCGGGCGCGTTTGCCGAGTCGGTTGATTTCGGCTTCGATCTGCGGAAGCGTCATGTTCTGGGCATCGCGCACCACGGGCACCACAAGCCCCTTGTCCGTGCCGACCGCGATACCGACGTGATAGTAGTTCTTGTAGACGATGTCGGTTCCGTCGACTTCGGCATTCACCTCTGGAATTTCCCTGAGCGCCTGAATACAGGCTTTCACGAAGAAACCCATGAAGCCGAGGCGTACGCCGTGGCGCTTCTCGAATAGCTCCTTGTATTCACTGCGTAGAGCCATCACCGCACCCATATCGACCTCATTGAAGGTCGTGAGCATCGCGGCGGTGTTCTGTGAGTCCTTCAGCCGCCGGGCGATGGTTTGCCGCAGCTTTGTCATGCGCACGCGTTCCTCGCGCGCCTCATCTTCAACCGCAACAGGCGCTCGGGCCGCCGCAGGAGCTTCCGAGGAGACCGCCGGTGTTGTGAGCGTAATTGGATCGGGCGCAGCAGCGGGCGCTGCCGCACCACCGCCCTCGATGACCTTGAGGACATCTTCCTTGGTAAGCCGGCCATCCTTGCCCGTGCCTGCTATTGAGGCCGGGTCAAGCTTGTTTTCGGTAACGAGCTTCTGGACTGCAGGAGATAGCGGAAAATCCTCACCGGGCTTTTCGGCAGGTGCGGCTTCAGCCATCACCTTGGGGGGAGCGGCCTCAGCCTTGGCCTCTTTTTTCTCTTCTTTTGCGGGGGCAACCGCCGCGCCATCGCCAGCTGAAATGTTTCCAAGCAACGCTCCAACTTCAACCGTTTCGCCTTCGTTGACCGCGATCTCCGAAAGAACGCCACCGGCGGGCGCGGGAACCTCGATGGTCACCTTGTCGGTTTCAAGCTCAACCACCGGCTCATCGACATTGACCGCTTCGCCAGCCTGCTTGAACCATTGCCCGACTGTTGCCTCTGTTACCGACTCGCCCAGTGTCGGAACGCGAATTTCGCTCGCCATGCCCTTTTGCCTCCGTTGCGTTCAGCCGCCGCGCCGAACCTAAAACCAAAACCCCTGTATCCGGTGCCTATGCTCCCAGCGCCGCAGTTGTAAACGCTTCCAACTCCGCCATGTGTTTGCTCGCAAGACCCGTTGCAGTCGCCGCCGAGGAAGGACGTCCGGCATAGTCGGGCCGTGTGTGAATTGCGCCGATATCCCTGAGCACCATTTCGATGTTCGGCTCAACGAACATCCAACTGCCCATATTCTTCGGCTCTTCCTGACACCAGATCATTTCCGCCTGCGGGAACCGGTTGAGCTCTTCCGTTAAGGCCTGCACCGGAAACGGATAAAGCTGCTCCAAGCGCAGGATATAGGCATCGTTGATGCCTTTTCTCTCGCGCGCGTCATAGAGATCGTAATAGACCTTGCCCGAACACATAATCACGCGTTTGACCTTGTCGTCAGGAACGAGCTCTATCTTTTCGCCTTCAAGAAGTTGCGCATCGTCCCACAGCACGCGGTGGAACGTCGAATCCGGTCCCATCATCTCAAGAGAAGATACAACGCGCTTGTGGCGCAGCAGCGACTTCGGCGTCATCAACACCAGAGGTTTGCGGAAGTTGCGATGCAGCTGACGGCGCAGAATATGAAAATAGTTCGCCGGCGTCGTGCAGTTGGCGACCTGCCAATTGTCTTCAGCGGACGACTGCAGAAACCGCTCCAGCCGGGCGGAGGAGTGCTCAGGTCCCTGCCCTTCATAACCATGGGGCAGCAGGAGCACGAGTCCCGACATGCGCAGCCATTTGCGCTCGCCTGAAGAAATAAACTGGTCAATGACCACCTGTGCACCGTTGGCAAAGTCGCCAAACTGGGCTTCCCACAACGTCAGCGCATTCGGCTCAGCCAGCGTATAACCATACTCGAACCCGAGCACCGCCTCTTCCGACAGCATCGAGTTGATCACCTCGTAATGCGCCTGGTCAGCGGCAATATGATTGAGCGGCTTAAAGCCTTCATCGGTCGTCTGATCATGCAGGACGGAGTGGCGCTGGGAAAATGTGCCGCGCTCGCAGTCCTGGCCGGACAGACGCACACGAAAGCCTTCGCGCAAGAGCGTGCCAAAGGCCAAAGCCTCGGCAAACGACCAGTCGATACTCGTACCCTCGTCGATCATCTTACGCCGATTGTCCATAAAACGCTGGATCGTCTTGTGAACATTGAAGCCACTGGGCACGCAGGAGATTGCCTCGCCCACATCCTTGAGCCGTGCAATCTCCACTCCCGTTTTCCCACGGCGCGCACCTTCTTCGGCATGGCCCATCCCCGACCATTTGCCGTCGAGCCAATCGGCCTTATTGGGTTTATAGGAGTTACCGGCCTCAAACTCTTCTTCGAGCTTTTGGCGCATGGCGACCGTCATTTCCGCGTAGTCCGCCTCACTGAGCAAACCCTCGTCAATAAGACGCCGCGAATAGACTTCAACGACGGTCGGATGCGACCGGATCTTCTGATACATCAGCGGCTGGGTGAAGGACGGCTCGTCGCCTTCATTGTGGCCGTGGCGACGGTAGCAGAACATGTCGATAACGACGGGCTTGCCGAATTCCTGTCGGAACTCGGTCGCCACTTTTGCCACATGAACAACAGACTCCGGATCGTCACCATTCACGTGGAAGATGGGCGCTTCGATCATACGAGCAACGTCGGAGGGATATGGTGACGAGCGTGAATTGTGCGGCGCGGTAGTGAAACCGATCTGGTTGTTGACGATGAAATGGATGGAACCGCCGGTGCGATGACCCGCAAGGCCGGACAATCCGAAACACTCCGCGACAACCCCTTGACCTGCGAATGATGCATCGCCGTGCAGCAGAAGCGGCATAACCCTGGTCCGCTTCTTGTCGCGGAGTTGATCCTGCTTGGCGCGAACCTTTCCGAGTACCACCGGAACCACGATTTCAAGATGTGACGGGTTCGCGGTGAGCGACAGATGGACATTGTTGCCATCAAATTCACGGTCGGAGGACGCGCCGAGATGATACTTCACATCACCTGAGCCCTCGACATCATCGGGGTTGGCAGAGCCGCCCTTGAATTCATTGAAGATGGCGCGGAACGGCTTGCCCATGACGTTGGCAAGGATATTGAGCCGGCCACGATGCGGCATACCCAGGATAATGTCCTGAACGCCAAGATGACCACCGCGTTTGATGATTTGTTCAAGTGCCGGAACGGCGGATTCGCCGCCATCAAGCCCAAAGCGCTTGGTACCCGTATATTTGACGTCGAGGAATTTTTCGAATGCCTCCACCTCAACGAGCTTTGACAGGATTGCCTTTTTGCCCTGATCGGTGAAGGTGACTTCCTTGTCACGGCCCTCCATGCGCGCCTGCAGCCAGCCTTTCTGATCCGGCGAGGAAATATGCATGAATTCAATGCCGATTTTGGCGCAGTAGGTTCGCTTCAGGATCTCGATAATTTCCCGAACCGTTCCGAATTCGAGCCCGAGTACATAATCGAGGAAAATCCTGCGGTCATAGTCACGCTCGGTGAAGCCATAAGAGGAGGGCTCCAGTTCCGGATGGGCCTCCTTCTTGTCGAGCCCGAGCGGATCGAGATCGGCTGCCAAATGTCCACGCACGCGATAGGAGCGGATCATCATCAGCGCGCGTACCGAGTCACGCGTTGCCGCGAGTGCCAGGTCGCTTGTGAGCTCCACGCCCATGGCTTGCGCCCGGCCCTGGATCGCTGCGCCGACGTGCCTTTCGACTGGCGCCCAGTCATTGTCCAGTGCGCTGACCAGCTCGCCATTCGCCGCAATCGGCCAACCATCACGCTTCCAGGAAGGGCCTTCGGCCTCCCTCAGGACATCGTCCGGTGTGTCCTTGAGATCGCGGAAGAAATCCTGCCACTGGTCGTCGACCGATCCCGGATTGTTTTGATATTTGGCGTAGAGCTCTTCGATATAATCCGCATTCGCTCCGTCAAGAAAAGACGTACGGGCAAATAATTCGTTGCGTTCCTGCCGTCCCATGAGCCGACCTCGCCTGCGGGGTTTGCACCCCTATGTTGCCGCAATTACCGACCTAAACGTGCAACGGCCGGTCTATTCAACCATTTAATACCTCAACGAGCGTCGTTCCAAGGCCTGCTGGAGATTTTGATACAGCGATGCCCGCCGACCGCATCGCCTCCATCTTGTCTTCAGCGCCACCCTTGCCACCGGAAATGATGGCGCCGGCATGGCCCATGCGCCGCCCGGGAGGCGCGGTGACACCGGCAATGAAGCCAACCACCGGCTTCTTCACCTTTGAGCTCTTGAGGAAATCCGCCGCGTCTTCCTCAGCTGAACCACCGATTTCGCCGATCATGATGATCGATTCCGTTTTGTCATCGCCCAAAAAGAGATCAAGGCAGTCGATGAAATTGGTGCCGTTCACCGGATCACCGCCAATGCCGATACAGGTGGTCTGCCCGAGGCCGGCAGCGGTCGTCTGCGCCACGGCTTCATAGGTCAGTGTGCCTGAGCGCGACACGATGCCGACCGAGCCGGTGCGGTGGATATGACCCGGCATGATGCCGATTTTGCATTCATCTGGCGTGATAATGCCGGGGCAGTTGGGACCGATCAGGCGTGTCTTGGAGCCCGTAAGCGCACGCTTGACCTTCACCATGTCGAGTACCGGGATCCCTTCCGTGATGCACACCGCAAGTGGTATCTCCGCGTCAATTGCCTCAAGAATGGCGTCACCCGCAAAGGGCGGCGGCACGTAGATGACAGACGCATTCGCGCCCGTCGCCTCAACGGCCTGGGCAACCGTATCGAAAACCGGCAGTCCCAGATGCTCGCTGCCGCCTTTGCCTGGCGTCACGCCACCTACCATTTTCGTGCCGTAGGCGATGGCCTGCTCGGAATGGAAGGTACCCTGAGACCCTGTAAACCCCTGGCAAATGACCTTGGTGTTCTTGTCGACGAGAACTGACATTTACGCGGCCTCCTTCACCTGGGCGACAATCTTCTGGGCCGCGTCATCGAGATTGTCCGCGGCAACGATTGCCAAACCAGACTCATCAAGGATCTTCTTGCCCAGCTCCACATTGGTGCCCTCAAGCCGCACGACGAGGGGCACAGTAATGTCCATCTCCTTGGCCGAAGCGACAATGCCTTCCGCGATGATGTCACAGCGCATGATACCGCCGAAGATGTTGACCAGAATGCCCTGCACATTGTCATCGGACAGGATGATGCGGAAGGCATTCATTACCTGTTCCTTGTTGGCGCCGCCGCCGACGTCGAGAAAATTGGCAGGCTCCGAACCGTACAGATTGATGATATCCATGGTCGCCATGGCAAGCCCGGCACCATTGACCATGCAACCGATGGCGCCATCGAGCTTGATGTAGTTGAGGTCGAACTTGGAGGCTTCGACTTCTGCCGGATCTTCTTCCGAAAGATCGCGCAGCTCAACGATGTCCGGGTGACGGTAGAGCGCATTGCCGTCGAAATTCATCTTGGCATCCAGGCAAATGAGATCGCCTGCGCCCGTTACCACCAACGGATTGATTTCAAGCAAGCTTGCATCTTTTTCCATCAGCATCTTGTAGAGCGTGCCAATGAGTTTGACGCACTGTTTGACCTGATCGCCCTTAAGACCCAGCGCAAAGGCAATCTTGCGGCCATGGAAACCGGAATAGCCGGACGCCGGATCGATAGTGATGGTGAGGATTTTCTCCGGCGTCTTGGCGGCCACTTCCTCGATGTCCATGCCGCCTTCCGTTGAGGCAATGAACGCTACCCGCGAGGTCTCCCGGTCGACGAGTGCCGAGAGATAGAGCTCGCGTTCGATGTCGGAGCCATCCTCGACATAGACGCGTCCTACTTCCTTGCCCTTGGGGCCTGTTTGATGGGTCACCAGCGTCATGCCGAGCATCCGCGTGGCTTCGTCTTGCACTTCCTGGACAGACTTGACCACTTTGACGCCGCCGCCCTTGCCGCGACCGCCAGCGTGGATCTGGGCCTTTACGACCCAAATGGGTCCGCCGAGGTCCTCGGCGGCCTTGACCGCTTCGTCCACCGTAAAAGCCACGCCGCCCTTGGGAACCGGCACGCCGAATCCCCGCAACACTTCCTTGGCTTGATATTCATGGATATTCATGTGCTACCCCCCGCGCCGCTTGTGCCGGCGCTTCAGCCGAGTTTCGGCGCAATCTGTTTGCATGCATCCACAAGACCCTTCACGGCCTCGACGGATGCCATAAAACCCTTCCGCTCTGTCGCGTTGAGTTCGACTTCGACCACGCGCTCCATGCCCTTCGCCCCGATCACCACCGGCACACCGACGTAAAGTCCCTTTACCCCGTATTCGCCGTTGAGATAGGCGGCACAGGGAAGGACGCGCTTCTTGTCCTTCAGATATGACTCCGCCATGGCAATACCGGATGCCGCAGGGGCATAAAAAGCCGAACCGGTCTTTAGAAGGCCTACGATTTCCGCCCCGCCATCGCGGGTGCGTTGCACGATTTCGTCCAGCCGCTTCTTGGTAAGCCATTTCATCTTGATGAGATCCGGAAGCGGAATTCCGGCAACCGTGGAATAGCGGGGTAACGGCACCATTGTATCGCCGTGACCGCCGAGCACGAAGGCGGTTACGTCTTCCACCGATACGTCGAATTCCTCCGCGAGAAACAGACGGAAGCGGGACGAGTCCAGCACACCGGCCATGCCCACCACCATATTGTGCGGCAAACCGGAAAACTTCTGCAGCGCCCAGACCATGGCATCCAGTGGATTGGTTATGCATATGACGAAGGCTTTGGGCGCATATTTCTTGATGCCCGCGCCGACCTGGCTCATGACCTTCAGGTTGATCCCCAAAAGATCGTCACGGCTCATGCCGGGTTTGCGGGGCACGCCGGCAGTGACGATGACCACGTCGGCACCTTTTATATCCGCATATTCGTTGGCGCCTTTGAGACGCGCGTCAAACCCTTCAACCGGCGAGGACTGCGCCAGGTCCAGGGCCTTGCCTTGCGGCATGCCCTCGGCGATGTCGAACAATACGACGTCACCCAGATCTTTCAGTCCCGCGAGATGCGCCAGCGTTCCGCCGATCATACCTGAGCCGATCAGCGCAATTTTATTGCGCGCCATTGACTGCTCCCCTTACGTGATGCGCCCCTGACGAGAGGCTGATGTCGCCCGAAAAAATTGCCAAATCCTGTCAGTGTGGTTAGCCCGAAACGGCGAGTGGCGCAACCTCGAGCCAAACTGCCGAAGAGGATTGGGCCGCGGTCTCATGACCTGCGCTCGGCGGCGTCCTGTATCAGCGCCAGCAGCCGGTATATTCCGTGAACCATTTTCGAATAGGGCAGCACAAAAAAGAGCGCCAGAACGAAGCCGAGATGGATAGCGAGAAGCGTTCCCATCGCGCCCGTCTCACGCAACACCAACAAAGCGAGCCCGGTGGCGCTGATCAGGAACAACAACATCAGCAGCGCTACGTCCATTCCCACAAGATCGCGTACGCGCGGGGCGGGATCCGCCTTCGTTTTGAGCCACAGCAGCCCGGCAGGCCCGATGAACAGGCCAATTCCGCCGAGTGTACCGAACACAACCGGCAGGCTTAAAAACCCATATGGCGCGATCCATCCAAAGACGTGGTCATAAATGGTCGCGACTGAGGTCGCCGCAAAACACAGCATAAAACCGTAAAAGGTAAAATGGTGGTAGATGCGGCGGGCATAGGAGAATTTTTCTTCGGGATAGGTGCAGCCGCCTCCGCCGCCGCCGAGGTTCCTCAGGGTAAGCGTGTCCCACACACCGCCGAGAACAGCCGCACTGGACAACTTCGCGCCTGCTTTACCAGCAGTTGCCTTCCAGAAGCGCGCACCACCGATGATCATCGCCGCAATGGAAAAAAGGAAAACCAGTCCGAACGGCCAGACCATCGCCGCATAGGGGACCACCCGATAGAATGACCCTTCCCCGGAGTGTGCACCAAAAATCACTTCCGGATTCTGCATCCCGAATGTCAAACCGATCATAAGCGCCAGTCCGAGCGCAATAGCGAGCGATACCACAAGCCCATTTCGCTGAAAGGCGCTCGAAAGAAATCCGGGCCAGGCATACCGCGCATAGGTTTCGGTACGTAGTCCCGCGAATGTCTTAGGTACGTTGACATCAAACTCGTGCGGCGGCGCATATTGGCAAACGTAGTAACAACCCTGGCAGCCGTGACAGAGATTGGCGAGATAATTGAGATCACCCTCAGAAAAAACACGCCTGCGTTCCATCGCCGGGAACACGGCGCAAAATCCCTCGCAATAGCGGCAGGCATTGCACACTGTCATGAGACGGTTTGCTTCCTGCAACAGGCCGGTCATCGGTAGTTCAGTTGATGGCACGGCGCGCCGCCTCCTCTCCGGCGATACGGCCGAATACTACGCCGATCGCCATTCCGAGCCCGCCGACGTAGCCCTGCCCCAGCACGTTTCCAGCCATCACTTCTCCCGCCGCAAATATGTTGTCGGCAGGTTTCTTCTGCGGTCCCATCAACACTCGCGCCTTTTCGTCCACCTCAACGCCGAGATAGGTGAAGGTAATACCTGGCCTGAGCGGATAACCGTAGAATGGCGGTTTGTCGATTTTCTGCGCCCAGTTGGTTTTCGGTGGCTTGATGCTTTTGGTATGGCAGCCATCCAGCTGGGTGGAATCGAAATCTCCCGGCTGAACCGACTTGTTGTAGGCATCAAGCGTCTTGGCAAGCGCCTTGGGGTCAAGTTCAAGCTTTTCCGCCAGTTCCTCAATCGTGTCCGCTTCCACGGCCGGGAAAATGGTAGGCATGAAAAGTCCGGGAATTTTGGAATCGATGATGGCGTAGGCAATCTCGCCCGGCTGCTGACCTACCAGCCGGCCCCAGATGGCGTAGCGCTTTGGCCAGATATCTTCGCCTTCGTCATAGAAGCGCTTCGCGTTTCTGTTGACGACGATTGAATAGATCACGCAGTCCACCCGCGTTGCGATACCGCCATCGAATTGCGGAGAGCGGGCATCGATAGGCACCGCATGGCACTGATCCGCTTCGCTGACGGGATGGGCGCCTTCGTCCAGCAGAACCCGCAACATGCGGCCCTTGTTGTGGGGAGTTCCCCGAATAAGGAAATTTTCAGCGCGCTCACCCCACCCCTCTTTCAGCCATTCGATATTGGCCTCATAGCCGCCAGCGGCGATGACAATCGAGCGCGCGGATATCTTCCGCTCGTCGCCATTGTGGCGGACGGTCGCGCTTCGCCAATGCCCCTGACTAATTTCGAGGTCGGCAACTTCGGCTTCATACAGAAATTCGATGCCGAGCTTTTCAGCCGTCGCGAAGTAGGAATTCATCATCCCCTTGCCGCCACCGAAGAAAAACGCATTGGTACGGGCGAGCCCAAGCGTGCCTGTAAGCGGCGGCTGGAACCGCACGCCCTGCTCCTGAATCCAGTCGACCGCGTGTTCGGACTTTTCCAGAACCATGCGCGCAAGCTTTTCGTTGGTTTTGGCCGCGGTGACCCGCAGCAGGTCTTCCCAGTATTCCTCTACCGGATAGGCGCCCGTCACATAGTCCGTTGCCGCCTTGTGGGCATAGCGGATGTTGCGGACGTGGCGCGAATTGCCGCCGCGAAATTCTCTCGGCGCAACCTCAAGAACGAGCACTCTTGCACCGGCACGACGCGCCGTAATAGCGGCGCACAGGGCGGCATTACCGGCGCCTGCGACCAACACATCGTATGTATCGCTTGTTTCGCTCACCTGTTCCCGTCCCCGTCTACGCGACGCCTTCTGTTACCGCCTCGCCGCGCGCGCACGCCAGATAACTCTCAGACCGCATTTCGATCAAGCGTGAGGATGTGCGTTCAAAGGCCTGCGCGACGTCGCCTTCCCTATAGAGCTCACGGGGCTCCGCGTCAGCTGAGGCGATGAGTTTGGCGCCGGTGTCATAAAGTGTGTCGATGAGCGTGATGAAGCGGCGCGCCTCGTTGCGCCGCTCGCGACCCAGTACCGGTATGCCGTCTATGAGGAATGTGTGATAGGCGTGCGCCAGCGCCAGATAGTCATTCGGTCCCAATGGTTTCTCACACAAATCAGCGAAGCCAAACCGCGCGACGCCCATTGCCGCTTGTGGCACTTTTATCTTTCTCTTTTTGAGTTCGACTTCTGTTGGCTCACCTTTTCTGATTCCAGTGAGTATTTTCCAAACACCGTCCATCGCTTTTTTCGCCTTCGCGTCAGCGGGCGAAAAATAGAGCTGCGTGCCCTGGAGTTTCTCCAGCCGGTAGTCGGCATGGGATTCGAGCTGAAGCACTTCGACCCGGTCTTCGATGAGCGTGATGAACGGCTCGAAGAGCGGCCGGTTCAATCCATTCTCATACAGATCAGAGGGATGCGTGTTGGAGGTCGCAACAATTACAACATGTGATGCGAAGAGAGACTCGAAAAGGCGGCCCAATATCATCGCATCCGCAATGTCTGTTACCTGTAACTCATCGAGGCACAGCAATCGCGCCTTGCTCGCTATTTCCTTCGCTGCAAGCGGGATGGGATCACCGTCATGCTGTTTGCGAAAGTGGGCAATGAGATCGTGCACGCTGGCCATGAACTCATGAAAATGTGTGCGGCGTTTAGAGGTGAAGGGCACGGTCTCGAAAAACAGATCCATGAGCATGGTCTTGCCACGCCCGACACCGCCATACATGTATAGCCCTTCCGGCACTTCGCCACCTTTGCGGGTGAAGAATGCGAATATATCGGTTTTGGTCGGGGCCTCGTACTGCGCCATGCGATTGGCCAGCAACTCCAACTTCTCGGCAGCAAGATGCTGCGCCTGGTCAGGTTTCAGGAGGCCGGCTTCGACCAGCGACCGGTAGCGCTGCATCGGCCCATTTTCCATGGATCATTGCTCCTTGAGGCACTCGCCGCGTTGAGCTACCGGCTCCCGCGCACGCGGTCAAGCATTGGCCTCAGCACGCCACCGCCCGGATGTGTCCCTCTTGGGCATATTCCAAAAGAGCTGCGTCACGTGTGATGAGCGTCAATCCGTTGGTGCGCGCCGTAGCCACCAGCATGCGGTCAGCGATATCACCAGGAGGAGAACCCGGCAGGCTGGAGGACTCGATACAGATTTTCGGGCTGATTTCGGAAAGTCCTATACCCGGCAAATCGAGGATCATGGCGAACCAGGTCTCCACCGGCATGGAAAGAACCAGCTGACCGCGCGCAGCCAACAATCCCACTTCCCACGCATTTATCGGCGATATCCATAAATTCAGCGCGCGCGCCGCGGTTTCGGCCCGCTCACGGGCCTCTTCTTCAAACTGCGCTTCCTCGAGAAACCAAAGAAGCGCGCAACTATCGAGCAGAACACCGCCAGGATTCATGAGATGCTTTCATCCCTTCTCAATCAAGTGCCGGACCGGTTGGCCGCGTCAAATCCAGTCCCGCCACCATTTGGATGACACCCTTGAGGGCGCCAAATAGCGGACGCGAAGGCACGGCAGCACCGCGCACCCGGGCCGAGGCCTCCTCACCAACCTTCAGAAACGTCACCCTGTGTGCATTGAGATCGATATCCGACGTTTTCCACCCCGCGACAAGCCATGCCCGGCTGTGGGAATGACCGGTTGGGTCGTTGCTCCACCAGGCTGGATACGCATAGGCGCTACGTGGTAGCGCGAAGCCAAGAACCGCTTCAACTTCGGCAAATGTAGCAGGCCATTCCGCACCCGACGTATCAGCCAGATGCTCCTGAAGTGCATCATATTTGCCCATGTCGACCTCAAAACATTGTTGATAAATATGTTAACCTATTTCACCCGAAAAACTTACGGAATCCAAGCATAAAAGCCACGCTCCTGATGCGATTACAAATGATATTTCCCAGGATCATCAGCTATTTCTCCGATGAAGAAACCTCAACATCGTAGTAGGTGGTCAATGAATGATGGTTGCCGATCAACAGTTGACCGGGTACCGCAGCCCGAAGTGCTCCGCCGGACCTTTAGCCCGCCTCATCTGCTGAACCGTGACTTCGTTGCTGGAATTATTGACCTGACGCCGCTGGGCTTTTCGCGTCGTTGGGCAGAAAGTAGCCAATCACATTGGAAATCAGCGTTGTCGCAGCAAAAACATAAAAGACGCTCGCCAGGCCCCAGCGGTCCGCAATGAGACCGCCGGCCAGAGGCACAAGGGCCGAAGCGGCCGACTGCGAACCAAAAAGAAGGCTGATGACGCTGCCGCCCATTGCCTCGGGGGCCAAATCCATCGCCCAGCTGTGAATGACCGGGCGTACGGCAAAGAGCACCAGCCCCAAAAGCGTCACAGCGAGTATGAACAGCGTCATCCCGCTCACCAATGTAAGCCCCACAATCATGACTGTGGATGCGGTGAGGCAAATGAGGGTCACCGGCTGTCTGCCGATGCGGTCGGATGCAATCCCGGCCACTGGACCGCCGATCATGCCGCCGATCTGCATGCTCATGAGCGCAAGACCAAGCACGACCGGGCTGACCTTCAGAACGTCGGCGAGATAGAGCGGAAGGAACACCAGCAACCCGCTTTGCGTCATCGAGCGAAACGCTGACATGGTGCACAGCCCAATGACGGCGCGGTCGCGCACAAGCCCGCCTACACCCTGAATATAACCGCGGAAACCGGCTCCTTCGTGGCCATTATTTCCACCCGCCTTGTCCGCGCTGTTGAGCATGACGATGATGAGGGCGGCAACGCCGAGCACGGGAAGCGATACAACGGTTGCTGTCGCTTGCCATGAGAGGACAAGCAGCGTTGTGCCGGTTACCACCGGTGCAATGGCGTCGCCGACGCTGGCACCAAGGGTGTGGATGGAAAGCGCATATCCGCGGTTATTTGGATAGCATTGCGACAAATACGAGATTGCGGCCGGGTGCCATAGATTATTGGTTACGCCAATCAGCGCCACCAGAGGAACCAGCCAGATCGCTTTCGCCGTCAGCCCCATCGCCATTAACGAAGCAGCACCAATAATCAAAGACGCTGCCTGAACCAGGACCCGGCGGCCGCGAATATCGACAACGGCGCCGCTGCCGACATTTGCGAGAAACGAAGAGACATGGAAGATCGTGACAAGCCCGCCGGCCTGCGCGTAGCTCAACCCGAAATCGCGTGCGATATAGGGCAGCAGAACATAGAAGGTGCCTAGCACCCAATGCGTGGCACCATGGCCCGACGCCACCAGGAAGGCCGGTCCCTGACCCTTCCAGTGCAGTCCCGTCAGGCGTTCTATGGTTGATGTCACGTGAAATGCTCCCGTGCCCGAGAAGCGTTTGAAGCCAAGTTTGAACGTACAAGCAAGTTTTTTCGCGTTTTCCTGCCGTCCGCCCAATCTGCCTAAACCATTGTCACCGAGCCGCAATATTGACCATATATTGTGCAATGCAATGTAAATGCTTGAAATTTGATGTGCAGTGCACAAAATATGTGGATCAGTTTCGGGAGGGCGATTCGCGCACCGAAAGGAGACATTGATGGCGCACGAACAGAGCGTACCGGGCACGACCCGGAAACTGTTTGTGACAGAGTATCACAAATACTGCGACCACTTGCTGCGACTTGATGGCGAAAGCCGCCGCATGCGGTTCGGAATGGCGGTCGATGACACCTTTGTCAGTGATTATGCCCAACGCTTGAAGGACATGAAGAGCATTGTTTACGGCCATATGGTCGATGGAGACGTGTGCGCGGCGGCGGAGCTTCGGCCTCTGGGCACTCCGGTGCACGGCGAAGCGGAAGCGGCGTTCTCGGTGGAAGCCAAGTATCAGAATAGTGGCATCGGCACCGAGCTGCTTGCCCGGATCGTTCGCTCGGCACGCAATCGCTCCATTCACCGCCTCTATATGAACTGCCTCGCGGAGAACCGCCGCATGCAGGCGATTGCCAAAAAATTCGACGCTGTTCTTGAGTTCGATCAGGGCGACGTGATCGGACGGGTAGCACCGTCATCGGCGCATTATTTCTCGATCTGGCGCGAAGCCGTGGAAGACGAAATGGGATTCGTGATGGCCGTGCTCGACCTGCAACGCAAATTCTTGCCCGCAGCGTGAGGCACGCGGTCAGCCGCGAACCACATCGAACCGCTTCAGTAGCGCAAGATCAATCCCCTGACGGCTGTACCAGCTTTCCAGGCGTGCTCGCGCCTTGTCACCTGCGCGCAGCCCCAGATATGTGATGGCGTTGAACGAGAGGAATGCCCGTGCGTTCTGCTCCGCACCCAGACCGACACCGTAAATCTTGCGCCGGTACATATGTGCTACGACAGGCAGATAGTCGGCGTAGTAATATTCCTTCGACAGCATCGACCAATCGGAGCCGTAAAGGATACGCTGTGCTCGCTTCCTCCCCGCTTCGCCAGCAAGGAAGGGCTTGCGGATCGGGGCAAGCGTCTCCGCAGCCTCTCGGCAGTGCTGGCCGGTACCGATAAAATTGTCCATCAGCAGTTCCGGATAATGCGACAAATCGGAATAGACATTTGGATAGGTGTCCATCAACTCACCGATCACCTGACGCCATTGCACCGTCTGTGCCGGGTCATGCGAGCCGCCGAAGTGAGCGAGGTTGAGCCGAAGGCCCGACAGCCCCGGCTGCGCCAGAACCTGCGCCCAGTAACGTGGATGCGCCCGCTTCTCATATCCTGCCTTCTTGCCCTCTGTACCCTCCGACGATCCGGCGCCGTTTGAGGGTGCGGCATGCGCAAGAATCGGCACATCATGCTCTGCGCAAAACGCATAAAGCTCGAGCAGGGCCTCGTCCAGATGAAGTCCGAAGGCATCGGCGAAAGGCGCTTGTCGGGCGTCGGGCGGGAATCCATCGAGCGGAATATCGGCATTGCCGAAAGCGCGAAAACCCATCGGCGGGTAGAGTTTGACACCAAGGAAACCACGATTGAGGATCGCGTCCTGAACCGTCTCAAGAGCCGTTTGCCGGCGGAACGGTGAGCCCTCGCCAACCTGCGCGTTGTGATACACATCCTCCGCCTGACGCCAGGGACAGAAAGATACGAACCCGTGACATCGCCCAGGGTAAAGACGCTGGACCATCTCCATCAGTTTCACCTGCTGGCGCGGCGACGACTGACGCGGCGAAAAAGCACCTGTATCGATATCCCCTATTACTTGTTCACTCTCCCCGGCCGCGCTGAGCCAGTAATCCATATCAACCATGGACGGTGTGTAGAGTGCGACACTGACATGCGGTTCAACGTGCGAATTTGTGGCCATTAACGCTTCAAAATTCTTGTGTCGGAACCGGGTCAGGATTGAAACGAGATTCTTTATCGCCAGAATATTGTCGGCGACGTCCGCCCCGAAACACGCTCTTGCGGACCCACGCGCAAAATTTGGCAACTCGGCGGTGCCTGCAAGCGCTTCGGATTCATCTTCTCCGGCAAGCCGCGCCTCAAGGACCGCAAGCTCCTGTTCGTAGCCAGGGGTGCGCCCAAGCATGTCAGCGGTGGCTTCACTGATCTTGCTCTCCAGTTTGCGCCGATTTGCGGCGCTCAGATCAACCGCATAGTGTGGCAGGAACACCTTGGTGATGAATTGAAACGCCGGCACGTCATGGGCATTGAAGATATGACAATGAGCATCAATGACAGGCAGGCCATGTATCCAGGTGTCTTTCGCACCCACCATTGACCGACAGGCGTTGGGACATGTGGCGGCGAGCGCGTTGTGTGGCATCGAGCCGATCAGGCCTGAGCCGAGAACAGCGGAAAATCCACGCAACAAAGCGCGTCTGTCGATGTGATGTCTCGCAATCATTCCAACGGACTTTGTATTGCTTGCATTTGCCGTGATTGGGCTCGCGCCCTTTTGCCGCCCGCCGATGACCGGAATATGACTGATCCGAGTTCGAGCAAGTGTGAACGGCCGTCAGTTCCCCACACATGCGGTTCCGTTCTAACATAATGAAAGCAAGGACTCTCACATGTGGCAGTCGACCAGGAGCTGCCGGATCTCATGATGAAACACATTGGATGGACGATCATCGTCGGCGCGATCATTTCCGTATTTTCCCTGCCCGTTCTGGCCGACGCCATCGACGGTCACTGGTGTCACAAGGACGGTCGGCGCATGTCAA
>DEIT01000065.1 GCA_002352635.1 Hyphomicrobiaceae bacterium UBA2767
GTCGTTGCCGCCAAGGCTGCGTTTTCCGGATTGCGCCCTGTTGCAAATGCGTTGGGCTGGTCATTTTCCATAATGAAGACACGGGGCATCGGCAGGTCCGCATTCTGGGAGAGCTCGCGCACCATATTGTAGTAGCCCGGCGCAGACGCCTCGTCGACTTCGCGCGCACCGTGCATACGCAGCACCATCTTGTCGGAATTCCAGTAAGCAAATGCGTTCATCGCAAGGGCGACGAAAAACGCAATAAGCATGCCCGACTGGCCGCCGATGACCGCACCAACGGCCATGAACAATCCGGTCATTGCTGCCAGTAGAACTGCGGTGCGAAAGTAGCTCATCAATCTCCTCTTTTTCCTGAAACGAGCCCATGACGCGCGCAAACAGCAGCGCCAAAGGCACATTTTCTCTTATGTTAAGATGGTATCTAACGCGACGCCCTGCAAGATTACGAATTCGCAATGAAAGAGCCTGCCATGGCAAGGAAACCAGCTAAAAATGAAACCGAATCCGGTGCCGCCGGTGGCCGCAAACTCAGTCCCGCCGCAGCCCGGGCGCTTGCCGAAGCGCAAGAGCGGCGCAAGTCAGCCGCACAAACACCAGGCACCGACCGTGAAGAGGTGGGTGGCCGGGACGGGCTAGAGCCAACGCGGTATGGAGATTGGGAAAAGGACGGAGTTGTCTCCGACTTTTAGTCCCCGCAGACCGTTATTTCCCAAAGCGTGAAGTCGTTGTTTCAGAACAATTTACTTGCGGAAATCCTGTGGATAACTCATAACAACTAATAGTTGTGTATGTGATTCGGTTCGCGCTTTTAGTGTTTGCAAACGCCCAATAAGGCGTCGTCGCACCAGTCTCTAAAAGACGCGACCTCTAAGTTGTATTCCTGATTTATTTCAAGTCGTGCTGCACGCGGCGGAGCTATGTGTTGGCCCTGCCTTGTTCGTCCGCGACTGGTTTGGATGAGTGATCATGCATGGGGGAATTATGAAGAGAAAATGTTCGAAAATTTCGCTGATCGCAGCTCTGACCTGGCTGACGGTAGCATTTGCATTCAGTCCGGCTGTTGCCGCCGACTTTGGCGGAAAACCAATGGAACAACCGGCGATCGCGGCAGATCCTGACTGGGGTCCGGGTTGGATGGTACGCCTGCGCGGAATTGGTGTTCTTCCGGACGCGGACGCGGACGATGTCACGGCGAACGGCGCTCCATTGGGAGCCAATGTCGATATCGACGATTCGGTGGTTCCGGAGCTCGATCTGACCTATTTCTTCTCACCCAATTTCGCGGCTGAACTGATTCTGGCGGTCACACCTCACGATATCGACGGTACCGGTGCTCTGGCCGGTTCGATAGGCGATGCCTGGCTACTGCCGCCGATATTGCTCGCTCAGTATCACTTCAATCCGGGCGGAAAGTTCAAGCCGTATCTGGGCGCAGGCGTAAATTACACCGTTTTCTTCAATGAAGACGCAGGTGGATTCCTGCCCAACGCAGGACTGACCGTATCCAGTCTGGATCTCGAAAACTCGTTTGGTTGGGCCCTCCAGGCGGGAGCGGATATCCATTTGCGCGATAACATGTACCTCAATATCGACGTCAAAAAGCTATGGCTTGAGACGGACGCAACCGTGCGGACGACGGCGGGTGTGACGGTACGCGCAGACGTTGAAATCAATCCATGGATTGTCGGCATCGGTCTCGGCTGGAAACTTTGAGCAGCATCCGCATCGCCCAACTGACTGGCAACGCCGAAGTCTTCCAGATCGGCAACATACCTGTTGAAAACGGGTGACAATATTGACGTGACGACGTGAGTCACTTCTAGTGTCAATGTCATCGGGAAGGTAGCGGGAGTGTGCGGTATGGCAGATGCGGCTTATGCCGGGGAGGCAGGGACAGCGGTGCATGTTGCACCTGCTGAAAGTCCGATCTCGTCCGATCATATTCGGTTGGTGCGCGAAACATACCAGATCGTTGAGCCAGCCTCCGACCTCGTGGCAACGCTGTTTTTTCGCCGGTTGGACGAAATTGCTCCCGAAGCGAGACCATTTCTTGGAAGCGATATTGATGAGCAGCGCAAGCAACTCCTGATTTCGCTCGGGCTTGCGGTCGCGGCGCTTGACCGGTTTGACGATATAGCCCCTGCATTAAAACTTCTTGGCTCCAAATATCGAGCGATGGGCGTAACCGAGCTTCACTATGGTGCGGTTGGGGAGGCTTTGATGTGGACACTGGAGCAAAGCCTCGGCGCGCATTGGTCGCCTGAAACGCAGGATGCCTGGACGGCAATGTGTACGGCTATTGCCGAAGTCATGACAGCGACTGACTAGCCCCAAGCTGTTACCCACCTGCCCATTTTGTTCCGAATTGGCACATATTGCGGTTGGAGAATTGGCGGCGAGCCCGAAAACTCGTGAGCGCTGCTTTGCCTGACGTGCGCAGCGAAATCGCTTGAATCCGCGAAAAACTCGCGAACATGCGCTGCACCCTTAACTGCTCATTCACCATGGAGACCGCGAGGCCATCTAAGTTTGCCCTAGTCGGGCCCGATGCGCACGAGCCTTGCAACTCCCCTCATATCCGCAGTTCACGCGTATCAGGGAGAGACAGAGGCCATGCGCTCACCAGTCACCACCACCGCCAATTCACGGCGTCTTGCAGGGAAGTTTGTCAAGAATGAAAAGGGCAACATCGCCATTCTGTTCGCACTGTTTCTGGTGCCAATGCTGGTGGCGGTCGGTCTTGCCATCGATGGATTGCGGGCACTGAATGCGGCGACGACAACTGCGAATGCGCTTGATTCCGCCGCTTTGGCGGCTGCGCGCGCAATGGCTGACGGAAATTTGAGCGACGATGATGTGACCGACGTGGCCAACGACTACTTCGAGGCCAACATACGAGGTGACGGCAAGGTCTCATACTCCAGCCATGACGCCCTTGAGGTGACGATCAATCGCGAGACCGGCGAAGTGACCACCGCTATCAATACGCATGTTCCGACAACGCTCGGTCAGGTTGCGCATATCGATAAGCTTTCAATGCGCCGCGAGGCAACGGCCCTGGCCGGCATCGGCGAGATTGAGGTTGGCTTGATGCTGGATGTGACGGGATCGATGAATGAAGATGGAAAGCTGGACGCGCTGAAGCGGGCGACGGAGGTCCTGGTCAACAAGGTGATTCCGGAGGGCCGTTACGCGGATCGTGTCCGCATCGCGCTGGCCCCTTACTCGACGCAGGTCAACATGGGCGATTATGCGAACCGGGTTCGGGATAGGGACAGCGAAGCGAAGTGCGTCGTCGAGCGCGAAGACGGTTTTCTCAATACGGATGCGGCTCCAGGTGGCAGAAACCATTTTCATGTTCTGACCGAGGAACAGAAGGACAAGTTCGCGAAAGTGCGGAAAATGCCCCCGGCATGTCCAGATGCAAAGATACTGCCGCTGACCAGCAAAAAGAAAAAACTGATTAAGACCGTCAACGGTTATGAGGCTGCTGGTTGGACCGCCGGGCATCTCGGGATTCAGTGGGCCTGGAACCTCATCTCGGAGAATTGGGGTGGTGTTTGGGATGGTGCAAGCCGTCCGAAGGATTACGGAACGAAAGATCTCATCAAGGCCGTCGTTCTGATGACCGATGGTGAGTTCAACAGCGCCTTCACCGGCACGATCGCTCATGAAGCAATGAAGAGAGAGAGTTTCGGCCACGCAAAAGATCTGTGCCGCAACATGGAGGACAAGGGCATCGTCATTTTTTCGGTGGCGTTCGATCTTGATGACCCGGACGCAGAGCGAGTGCTTGAGGAGTGTGCTTCGGATGAAGGCATCTTTCTTCGCGCGGAGAACGAGAAGGAGTTGCGCGAAGCCTACCTCAAGATTGCCATCAAGCTGACCCAGCTCCGCCTGTCCAAATAAGCAGGCAACCCGCCACAGAACAAAGGCGCAGGGAGCTTATTCCCCGCGCCTTTTTTATTCCAAACAGCCTCCCGACTTAGCGGTTCTGGCGGTTCTCGATCAGATCATCGACAACAGCCGGCTCGGCAAGAGTTGATGTGTCGCCGAGGTTGGAGAAATCGTCCTCGGCAATCTTTCGCAAAATCCGCCGCATGATCTTGCCCGATCGGGTTTTTGGGAGCCCCGGCGCGAACTGGATGAGGTCCGGCGTGGCGATGGGGCCGATTTCCTTGCGCACCCACTGTCTCAGTTCGACATGCAGATCGTCGTCCGACGTCTCCCCTGCCATTAGGGTCACATAGCAGTAGATGCCCTGCCCCTTGATGTCGTGCGGGTAGCCGACAACGGCGGCTTCCGAGACCTTGGGGTGGGCCACGAGCGCGGACTCAACCTCTGCCGTGCCCATGCGGTGACCGGACACATTGATCACATCATCAACACGGCCCGTAATCCAGTAATAGCCGTCGGCATCACGGCGGCAGCCGTCACCGGTGAAATACTTGCCCTTGTAGGTAGCGAAGTAGGTCTGCACAAAGCGGTCATGGTCGCCATAGAGCGACCGCATCTGTCCGGGCCAGGAATCGGTGATGCAGAGATTGCCCGACGTCTCGCCTTCGAGCTCCTTGCCGTCGCCATCCACGAGTTGTGGCTGGACGCCGAAGAAGGGAAGGGTCGCCGATCCGGGTTTCTGCGCGATTGCGCCTGGCAGCGGCGTAATCATGATTCCGCCCGTTTCCGTCTGCCACCAGGTGTCGACAATCGGACAGCGGTCGTCGCCGACCATGTGGTAGTACCACTCCCAGGCTTCCGGATTGATCGGTTCGCCAACCGTTCCCAGCAATCTCAGGGATGTGCGCGACGTCTTCTTCACAAAGTCATTGCCCGCGCCCATCAACGCCCTGAGGGCAGTCGGTGCGGTATAGAAAATGTTGACCTTGTGTTTATCGCACACCTGCCAAAATCGCGAGGCGTCGGGATAGTTGGGCACGCCTTCAAACATCAGCGTCGTGGCGCCGTTGGCGAGCGGTCCGTACACGATATAGCT
>DEIT01000181.1:0-435 GCA_002352635.1 Hyphomicrobiaceae bacterium UBA2767
GAACCGCACGATTGCGACGGTCGCCACACCCAGTATGGCGGCGGCGATGTCGTTCCCGATGACTTTCATTGCGACGAAGATCACCGCAAGTGCAGCGATTTCGCCATGGCTTCCGCGCGCCGCAGCAGGCGCCACAATCCCAACCATGACAGCAATCGGCGTGGCTTTCAGTGCGGCCTCGACCGCAGGGCTGGCGGGGACGAATTTCATCAGCCAGAACCCGCCCGCGCGGGTGGCAAAGGACACAAGGACCATCGCCGCCAGAAGCGGCAGGAATTGGGGATCGAAGCTCACGATAAATAACCTGCGCGTTTGACACGGGCATAGGCAATGGCGGCACCAACCACGCCGGCGGCGATGATCGCCCACCCTCCTGAAACCACAAGCGAGACACCGAGGGACGCAATCGCTGCTCCTGCCACGACGGCAATGTCC
>DEIT01000181.1:494-20119 GCA_002352635.1 Hyphomicrobiaceae bacterium UBA2767
GCATCTTGTTCGCCCGCGCGATGAGCATTCATCGACTGGATCCAGTTCCCGTCTCCAAGCACGAAGAGCGTCCCATAGGCCTGGATGGGTCTCGCCTGCCCGAGCCAGGGTCTCAGCGTTGCGCCATAGAGGAGGTAACGCGCATTCACGACGAGAATGATTAGGGCCACGACCCAGGGGCTGGCGCTGATCCACGGTGTTGCGTCATCCATGGCGGTAAGTGCGGCGAGTTGTGCCGAGCCAGAATAGACCGATGCGCTCATCAGCACCGCCTCTAGCGCCGACAGGCCAACATCCTTGGAGAGCAACCCGAATGCCAGGCCGTAAACAAACGCTGTTACCGCCAGGGGCTGCCCCCTGGTGAAGCCTCTGATGACACCGGCTGAAGAGAATGTGGCGCTGTCTGCTTTTTCCATAGGCGATGCATATTGGCTTTTACGCGTCTTTTCCATTTGGAAGTGTCCGCTCAGTGGCGGTCGCCGGCATGGACTTGAGATGAAATCAGGAACGGGGAACCTGATGTTGCAGCTCCTCCATGATGATCTCACTCAGTCGAAGTGCAGGCGCTGCGGGATCGGGCTTTGTGTAGATGGCAAAGTCGACGGGAGGGAGTTTCGGCAGACGTGATGACGGTGGCATCGGGCGCAGGTTCCCCTGGAAGGAATTCAATGTCCGGGCGGTTACACCGAGCCCGGCTTCGATGGCCGCCCTCAACCCAGAAAGACTGGGGCTGGTGAACACGACCTCCCACTCCCGGCCAGCCTCGTTGAGGCTACTGATCGCTGCATCCCTGAAGCCGCACGGAGGTTCAAAGACAACCAGCGGAACGGGTTCGTTATCTGCCAGTACGAAATCCTCGCCGCCCAACCACACCATCTTGTCGGATCGTATTTTTTTATGCGGCCGGTTGGACCAGCCGTGAACGCCAATCGCCAGATCGAGCTCGCCCTTGTCCACCGCATCGGCCAAAGCCTTGCTGCGATCGACCCTGGCGGCGATCCGAATTCCCGGATGCGCCTGTCCAAAGCGGGCGAGGACGCACGGCAATACACTGTCCGCAAAGTCCTGAATCGCCCCGATGGTGATTTCGCCGGACAAGTGCTGATGGGTAAGCGCCTCGACAACCTGGTCGTTCAAATCCAGCATCTGCCGCGCCGTGTTGAGCAGACGCTCACCCTCCGGGCTCGGGACCATCCGCCGGCCCACCTTCTGAAACAGCTTCGTGCCGACCTGATCTTCAAGCCGGCTGATCTGAAGACTGACCGCCGATGCCGTCCGCCCGACGCGTAGGGCGGCTTCGGCAAAGCTGCCCACATCGATGATCGTTACGAATGTCCGCAGGCAATCCATGTCAAGATTTGCGTGTGCCATGTGTTAAGTTTTGCAAATGCGATGCATAAAAACAATGAACTTTTCTAATCTATATGAACCCCTCTAGGATGCCTGAATACCAACCACGCAGCCAACGGAGAAAACCATGCCTTTCATCAATATATCGGTATCGGGAGCCACGCTCTCTGACACGCAGAAACAACACCTCTTCAATGAGACCACGCGCCTGATGAGCGAAGTCATGAAGAAGAACCCCGACCTCACCTCCGTCCGCATTGACCAGTTTCCGGCCGACAGCTGGGCGGTCGGACGAAAATCGATGGTCGTGCGTGGAGAAACTGCGGTTCACATGGATATCAAGGTCACCGACGGCACAAACACGGATGAAGAAAAAGCCGAGATGATCAAACAGGCCATGTCGATGCTGAAGGATATTGTCGGCAGCACGCCGGAGGCCAGCTACATCGTCATACATGATCTCGACGCCAGCGCCTGGGGTTATGACGGGCATACACAGCATGAACGGGCACAGCGGAAGAAAGCCGCCTGAGCTAACATATCCCAGCACGCATGAAACCAAGTCGAGAGAGGCATATCTGCGTGGCCAAAACAGACATCAGTCCGCAGGTATTGAGGTGTCCGCCACGTCAAATGGCGCGCGTGCTTTTGCTGCCCCCGCATCGAGATAGGTATATTCGACCTTCCTGAAGTCACCGTACAACAGGCGCAAATACACCTCGGGTTCGTTCGGGCCGGCAAATTCGCCGCCGAGAAACGGGATCGGAGTTGTCGGCAATACGATCTCCTCCGGCACGCCGTAGCCACCGCTCTGGGTGGCCGGCATGGTGCCCTTGTAACTCCGCCTCTCGAGCACTGCTTTGCCGTGGCTGATCGCCTGCCGGTAAATCGCTATGTCTGCCCGGATTTCACCACGGAGGCGGTTGCGCTCCCATCGGAAGGGCCATCGTTTCGGCTGATCGAATGAGATTGAGATGAAACCCTTTTTCTCGAAAAGGTCGACAAAATAACCATCGCGCGCGCCGCGCTCGGCAAGCCCCGCCGCCAACCGCTCCCAGGTCATGTCATCGTCGAGCAGAACCGATATGTCGACGTCGTCCTCCCAATCGAGAAGCGCTCCCCCCTCCCGCACGGCCCCAAGAAGGCTGCCCCCTTCCAGCCAGTGCACGACCCCCATTTCCCTCAACCCGGTACCAATGTGATGGCTAAGGTCCTTCAGGTGCTCACGGCAGCAGGGCGCGGTATTCAGGCCGAGACGGTTGACGTAGAGATTGAACGGACAGGGTGACGTCCCCTTCCCGCAACCCCTCCAACTGACAATGCCCGTCGATAGTTCCAGTTCGCGGATGCCGTGACGCCGCCTGAATGCAGCAAGGTCGCCTTTCGCCTGGGTTTCCAGGACTGACAGGTCGTGATCGTTCAAGGGATGCAGTCGACGTCCTCTGCCGGCCCAACGCTGTCGGAAGAACCACGTCAGTTCGATAGCCATAGCGGTTGCCAGGACCGCCTGGAGCTTGATGTTTGGGACAGCCAGGCCGGCGATGAGGGCTGGGCCGATCAACCACAGTCCGGCATAGTCGCCGTGTTTTGCCAGGAATTCAACCGGGCGGGAGGCCGGCCGGAAGGCAATTGCAGGGGCAGCGATGATGCAAAATAGGAGCACGAGAAAGCTGGCCGAGATGGCCAGGGCGGGAGTATCGAGGCCATCGGGCGAGAGCGATACCAGCGCCACTGTAAGAGCTGCCAGAAGCCCCGTCGCCAGAGACGCAGACAAGCTGGGCGGGTGCCAGTTCCGCGGATATCTCATGAGCCGGACGAAGGACAGATAGGTGGCCACATATAGGGCGGAGGCAACCAGCGCGGCGATCACCTGGATAAACGGTGATGCTTCGATGCCGGTCATATCCTTTGTGTCTCGCCTTGCTCCATATTTCGCTGGATCATCGTTGCCGCCCGGCGGTTATGCTCCGCCGTCAGAATGCGCGGCAGGATCTCGGTTTTGGCGCGCTTGATGTCAGCGGCGAAATCAATCTCGATCCAGGGCATGCCGGTGATGTCCTCAAATGCGAAGGTGCCGCTTCGTGAAGTCAGCATAACATCGCGGATCGTCTCCTCGTAGGGCTCGTGGCGGCGGCCTTGGTCCAAATACAACTCGGTTTGAACGATAATCTTCCTGGCCTCCTCGGCTGACAGCTTGAAAAAGCCCACCGATTCACCGCAGAAATCGAACTCGGCGCTCAGCCACTTGCGGAACTCGACGATCTCCCCATCCCGGACGCATATTTTTACGGGCTCATCGCCGGGATCAAAGGCCCGATCGAGGAGCAGGCAGTTCTGGTGGCGTGAGCTGACGAGACGCTCTATCAGATCTTCGCTGTAGAGGACGTCGGCGTCCATCAGGAGGGCCGGCCCCCCGTGACACAATTCGTCGCGCAGGGTCCACAGCGTGACGATGTTGCCTTCCTCGAAATCCTTGTTGAAGACGGTTCGCACGAAGTCCTGTGCCCCCAGATCAGCGATCTCCTGCTCGATCTCCTGATGATGATAACCAACACCGAGCACCAGCTCGTCTACGCCGTGTCGCTTGAGGATTTCGATATGGAGCTGCAGCAGGGATTTGCCGCCGAAGCGCAGCAAAACCTTCGGCGGATGTTCCGTGGCTGTAATTCCGAGCCGGGCGCCAATCCCGGCCGCCAACATTACTACCCTCATACACCATGCTCCACAGCAGCGACCGCTCACGGGACGACAAGTCAGCACCGTATGCGCTGCAAGGCAGCGTGGCGGGCCTCCCCTCTCTCGACGAGTTAGGACATATTGTTCCTGAAAGACCTGACTAACCTACCCGATAGCGCTCCATTTACCTAATGGGGGGCTGGTGGAGTGAGGCAAAAGCAAGATTATGATCTCTTTATCAAGGGTCTGAGCTTGGCCGGTATCTTCGAGGGTTGAGCGCTTTGGGTCAGGAGCAGACATTGCGCGGTTCAGACAATTGAGTCCGCTTAATACTCCAAAGCAGTCAAACCTCCTGTTGCTCCTGAACGTCTGCTATGTGCCAGAAGTGGACATCAAGAAACATGCCAACTCACTCTCCCCGCTAGCCAACAATAAATCTTGGATTCACCGCTGGCAGGGCTTGCGACTTGATCTAGGTCAACCCGCCCTTGGCATATTCAAACGACAATGAGCAGATCGAGCTAAAAGGCAAAAAAGCCCGATCACGGCGACACCACACAATTGGAGCACGTCATGAAGATTCATTTCCAAAAAGTCGCAATTTTCTCATCCGTTTCCCTCGGCCTGGTACTTGGCCTTGCGTCCTTTGCACCAGTTCAGGCGGAGGACATGCAGGGATCGCTCGCAAGGGGCGGCAAGCTGTATGATAAATGGTTTGCCGTCATCAAAGCGGAGAAACCAAAGGATACACATCCCGCCTGGCCCGCTTCCAACACCAAGAAAAAAGGCGACACGACCTGGCGTTGTAAATCCTGCCACGGCTGGGATTACCAAGGCTCGGGCGGTGCCTATGCTTCGGGTTCCTACAAGACGGGCATCAAGGGCATTGGTGGCATGGCCGGCACCGATACGGCGGCAATTGTGAAGGTCCTTAATGACGGCACGCACAAGCTCGCAGGCAAGATGGATGATCAGGATTTTGAAGATCTCGCCTTGTTCGTGAGCAAGGGGCAGATCGATATGAGCAAGTATATCGATAGTGCCGCTAAAGCCCCTAAGGGCGGCGATGCGGCCAAGGGTGCAAGCTATTTCAACACCATGTGTGCCCAGTGCCACGGCAAGGACGGCAGTCTGCCCAAGGATATGAAGAAAACGCTTGGCAAGCAGATGGGCAACCCCTGGGAGGTCATGCACAAGATCCAGAACGGACAGCCGGCCGAGCAAATGCCTGCACTCAGAGCGCTCGACCCTCAGATCACCGTCGATATTCTGGCTCACCTGGCAACCTTGCCGAAGGAGAAGTGAGTATAACCATGCGCGTGAGCCAAACAAACGCGCAGAGTGATTGATCTGGCCGCTGGCTTTCATGAGCCCGCGGCCAATTTCTTTAAGAACTTCATTTTGATCGGTTGCGGTCCACGCTAGCAGGGTGGCGCATCACACAAATATGAGGGCAATACAATGATCAAGCGGCTGTGGAGCTGGTTCTGGAGCCCGACCAGCCGTTACACATGGGGCGCCATTCTTATCGTAGGCGGCGTGGCCGGCATCATATTCTGGGGCGGCTTCAACACCGTCATGGAATACACCAACAGGCTGGAGTTCTGCATCTCTTGTCACGAGATGAGCTCTATGCCCTACGAGGAATATAAGAAGACCACTCATTTCAAGAGCGCGTCGGGCGTACGGGCGATCTGTTCCGATTGCCACGTGCCCAAGGAGTGGACCCCGAAACTGATCCGCAAGATCCAGGCGACCAATGAGCTGTATCACTGGCTCGCCGGGACCATAAACACGCCAGAGAAGTATGAAGCGAAACGGCTAGCGCTGGCGGAACATGTCTGGGCGTCGATGAAGGCAACCGACTCACAGGAATGCCGCAACTGCCACACCTATGAAGCGATGGACTTTCACAAGCAAAGCCGCCGTGGCGCACAAAAAATGCAAGCGGGTCTGGAGGAAGGCAAGACCTGCATCGATTGCCACAAGGGCGTCGCCCACAAACTGCCTAAAGGCTATGGGGAGGATGACTAGGGCCGCATTACGAGTCCAATATGTCCGCTCAGGGTCAAGAGCGGACACAGATTGCTGCACTTGTCGGTGTCCACTTCACCTCCAATAGCAGACATTGGTCGCCTGAACTTCCGCCTAGCATCCCAAAGCAGCCGTGCGGCCTGTTGATCCGGAACGTCCGTTATGTGCCAGAAGCGGCCTATGTTGGCGATCTCAGCAGTCCCAGAGTGCGCGCACTAAATTTGCGATTCCGTTTTCGATTCCGGGCTACTTTGGCCCAGGTGTGGCTCTGTCCCAGCCAGTAGTCGCTGAATGTTGGAACGATGGAGCACAATCACGTAAATGCCACCCGCAATCACCAGTAACCGATAGGGCAACGGTTGTTCCAAGCCGCAGATGAGCGCGATCGCAGTCGACGCCGCTAACATCGAACTAAGTGAGACAATACGAGAAACAGCCAGCGCAACGCCAAAAACCGTCCCAGCACCTAAACCTACTGGCCAAGACATCGCCAGCAACACACCTAGCCCAGTCGCAATAGATTTGCCGCCTGTAAAATTCAACCAAATCGAACGGCTATGCCCCATCAACACGGCAAGTCCGGCCAAGCAAACAGCCCAAGGAACCAAGGTTTGTAGATCAAGCGCCGACGGTGGCGTAACGGACGGCAATGCATAGAGCCAAGGGTAAAACAAGCGGGCAAATGCGATCGCCCCCATACCCTTCAGCACATCTACCAGGAGCACCACCAACGCAGGCCATTTCCCCAGGGTTCGCAAGACGTTCGTTGCCCCAATGGATTTGGAGCCATGCTCTCGGATATCAATGCCCTTGAGCAGTTTCCCAGCCAGATAGCCCGTGGGCGTAGAACCGAAGAGATAAGCGATCGCCAATCCAACCGCACTCGCTACCCAGAAAACCACGGGGTTCACCTCGACGCACTAATTTCAGCCAATCATCATTTGGTCTTCTACCTCTATGACCGCTTTGGGTCATTAGGGGACTCATCTCACGCCCCTAATTGATGTCTGCTCCACCCCCGAAAGCGGACATAATTCCACACAGTTGCTACATGGTTTGGGCGGTTGTGATCCAAGTGTGCCTTTTCCGCACCATGTGCCGAGATATTGCGCGCGGAAGTATGATCAATCCTTGATCTAGATGCTCCTATTTAGCAACATGATACAATGAATTATGTCGTCTATTTTAGGGGGAAAGACTATGCAGGGTTTAAAAGGCGTGATCATTGTCGCCTCGATCGTGGCCACTGCCGCAGCACTAGGTGCATGCCGTAAGTCAGTTACTGCTACGCCGATGAAACTCGGCGCTGCGGACGTCACAGTTGAGCAAGCGGTGCGTGTCTAAATAAGGCACAGTTCACAAGAAATTACTGCCCTTTCGACAACGGTCACTCTCACTCCAGATAGATGGCTGGATTCCACACCGCCACGCTTATGTATGCCGTGGTGACGCGCCTCCATTGATTGGTCCAGTTTCATTATTCTTCTATGTGACGATGCTCTAGGGCATTGGTGGGCGTTATCCGACAGCGCTGACCCATCAGCTCCCCATGTTCGCTTTGGGTCATTAGCGGACTCTAGTCGGTAAGGCTTGGAACATCCGCTTTGTGCCAGGAGCGGACATCGAGACGTCCATCCTGTCTTGGCGTCACTTTACCGCCGGCGACCCTACCAATGGAGCAGTGTTCAGTCGCTCCCGGCCAAGGATTTGAGCTGATCAGCATCGGTCAGCGCGATTTGCCCCCGCGCTATTGAAATCCACCCCCGGCGCTGGAGTTCCTTGAGCTGGCGGCTGACAACCTCGCGCGCACTTCCCAGTTCAGCGGCAAGGTCCTGATGCGTCGCCTTGATCACGCCGTCAGGGTCAGAGAGGGCGAGCAGCCTTTGCGCCAGACGTTTGTCCAGACGTTCGAACGCCACCTCCTGAACCACATGCATGATATCGGATATGCGGTCGGAGTAGCCGCTGAAGACCAGTTGGCGAAAGCCCGATGACCGGGCGATCGCCTCTTCGAAGGCGGCTTTTGGTATGGCAACGGCATCCACCTCGGTTTCGGTCACGCCTTCCGCGACATAGTCCTCGCCTGAAAACAGGCATGACGTCGTCATGATGCAGCTTTCCCCACCCGTGACGCGATAGAGGACGATTTCCCGCCCGCCCGAAGAGACCTGCTGCACGCGAATTGTGCCGTCCAGCACCAGCAAAAAACTCTCAGCAGCGACGCCGGGCGCGAACACCGTCGTCCCGGCAGGCAGCGACACGCTCACAGCCCGCTCGGTGAGGAGTTTTTTGTCTTCTGCCGGCAACGCGGCGAGATCGGAAAATCGGTCGACCCAGCTGTCGGTCATGGATGAGCACTCACCGTGGGAAACTCCCTGTTGGCCCCCAAACAGTGACTAAGTCACAGACGCAATTTCCAGACAAGCCTAACGTTGCAGCGCATGTCTGGTCGTCAATTCGACCCCGTCCAACCCAGGAGCAAACTCATGAATGCCAATGTCGGAACAATTGACCGTATCTTGCGTCTCATCATCGGGCTGGCGCTGATTATCACCCCGTTTGCGGCAAATCTCCCGCTGTTCGACGCTGCCAGCTACAAATATGTGGCCGTCGCGGTCGGCGCCATCCTGGTCGCCACCGCTGCGATCAAGTTCTGCCCGCTGTACCGGATCTTCGGCCTGCGCACCTGCTCGGTCTGAGTGGTTGCCGGGGGTTGTCGCAGATCAAAGCGAGGGCGCCCCTGTTCGCCGCACTATCGGTGACGGGTTTCAACAGCGCTTTGGCGGAATGAGCATTCGGAGGCAAATCCGAACCCCGCATCAGCCGCCCGGAAAACATTCATGCCCTCTCAGGAGCAAGCCATGACCGCCTACCCCATCAATCTCGATATCAAACCCGATGTCAAAGCCTTCTTTGACCCGGCAACCAACACCATCAGCTATGTCGTGAAGGATCCCCAATCGGCAAGCTGCGCCGTTGTCGATTCCGTGATGGACATCGACTATGCGGCCGGCCGGCTGAGTTCCCACAATGCCGACGAGATCATTGCCTATGTCGAGGCCAATGATCTCAAGCTCGAATGGCTGATCGAGACCCATGTGCATGCCGATCACCTGTCGGCCGCCCCCTATATCCAGTCAAAACTGGGCGGGAAAATCGGCGTTGGAGAAAAGATCACCGTCGTGCAGGACGTGTTCGGCAAGGTGTTCAACGAAGGGACCGAGTTTCAGCGCGACGGCAGCCAGTTCGACACGCTGTTCAAGGATGGGGACACTTATCAGGTCGGACAAATGACGTGCTTTACGATGCACACGCCGGGCCACACACCGGCCTGCATGGTGCATGTCATGGGGGATGCCGCCTTCGTGGGTGATACCCTCTTCATGCCCGATGGAGGATCGGCACGGGCCGACTTCCCCGGCGGGTCCGCCGAAGAGCTTTACGACTCTATCCAGAAGGTTCTGGCGCTGCCGGATTCAATGCGGCTGTTCATGTGCCACGACTACGGACCCAATGGCCGCGAGATCCAGTGGGAAACCACAGTGGCTGACGAAAAAGCGCACAATATCCATGTGGGTGCGGGCAAGACGCGCGAGGACTTCGTCAAGTTCCGTACCGAGCGCGACGCGACCCTCGACATGCCCAAGCTGATCATCCCCTCGCTTCAGGTCAACATGCGTGCCGGCGAAGTGCCCACCGACAAGGACGGCAACCAGATGCTCAAGGTTCCTGTCAACGCCCTGTAACCGCAAACACTGAGGAAGAGCCCCATGGACGTCAGGACCATATCGGACAAATTGTCGGTCAGCCCGCAGATCATGACTGAGGATCTTGCGGCCCTCGCGGACAAGGGATTTCGCTCCGTCATCTGCAATCGTCCCGACGGCGAAGGTGCGGATCAGCCGACATTCCAGGAAATCGCGGCAAAGGCCGAAAGGTTAGGACTTGAGGCACGCTACATTCCCATTACCACCGGAAAGGTCGGTAACGACGATGCGGCGGCCTTCGGCGAGGCCATGCGCGCCTTGCCCAAGCCGGTCCTTGCCTATTGCCGCTCGGGAACCCGCTCCGCGACGCTATGGTCTCTCAGTCAGGCTGACAAGTTGCCCCTTGCCGACATTCTGGCGGCCACCAAATCCGCCGGTCATGACATGGCCGGTGTGGTTCGCCGGATCGCTAATGGCGGAAAGACACTGACCGACACGTCTGATGCCTCCTTTGATGTGGTCATTGTCGGCGCGGGAGCCGCCGGCATATCGGTTGCCGCCAGTTTGCGGTCCCGCAAGCCCGACCTCGAGATTGCCGTCATCGATCCTGCGGACATCCACTACTACCAGCCCGGCTGGACAATGGTCGGCGGGGGAATTTTCCAAGCGCAGGACACTGCCAAGACCATGGGCTCCCTTATCCCGCGCGGCGTGCACTGGATCAAATCCGCGGTGGCCGCATTCGAACCCAAGGACAATGCGGTCATTCTCGACGGGTGCCGGATCGTCAAATACAAGCGGCTGGTGGTGTGTCCGGGGCTGAAACTGGACTGGCACAAGGTCGACGGGCTGGTGCAAACGCTCGGAAAGAATGGCGTGACATCGAACTACCGCTATGACCTTGCGCCATACACATGGGAGCTGGTGGAGACCATGCAGGCGGGACGCGCACTGTTTACCCAGCCGCCTATGCCGATCAAATGCGCCGGAGCCCCTCAGAAGGCGCTGTATCTTTCCGGCGACCACTGGCACCGGCGTGGCGTTCTCGACAACATCGACATCGCGTTTCACAACGCCGGCGGCGTCCTGTTCGGGGTCAAGGATTACGTCCCGGCGCTCGAGCAGTACATTGCGAAATACGACGCCAAGGTGAACTACTTCCAAAATCTTGTCGCGGTAGATGGGGACGCAAAGAAGGCCTGGTTCGATGTCGCCAAACCCGACACGCCTGTGGAACGCGTCGAGGTTGAATTTGACATGATGCATGTCTGCCCGCCCCAGACCGCACCAGATTTCATCCGCGTCTCCCCGCTGGCGGATAACGTGGGATGGGTTGACGTGGATCAGGCGACATTGCGCCACAAGGAATTCGACAACGTCTGGTCGCTCGGCGATGTGATGAATGCGCCAAACGCAAAGACAGCGGCGGCGGCCCGCAAGCAGGCGCCGATCGTTGCGGAAAACGTCGTTGCTGACATCGCGGGGCGTTCGCCTGTTGCGCAATATGATGGATACGGCTCCTGCCCGCTGACAGTGGAGCGTGGCAAGATCGTTCTGGCCGAATTCGGATATGGCGGCGCGTTGTTGCCCAGCTTTCCCTCATGGCTGATTGACGGCACCAAGCCCACGCGCACGGCCTGGCTGTTAAAGGAAAAAATCCTTCCTCCCGTCTACTGGCAGGCCATGCTGCGCGGCAAGGAATGGCTTGCCAGACCGGAGAAGGTGTCCGCCGCCTGACAACATTATTCCGCATGGAGGGATGACCGAAGGACGGAGCATCGCCCTTGGGTAATTCCAAAGAAGGCCGAGGCCGGCTTTAGGCCAACCCATTCACACAACGCCGGCGATAGCGACTATAGGTTGCTGCGCGGGCCGTGAATGACATCTGCCTTCACAAGCGCCGCGCCGGCATCCAATTCCTCAAAAGACCCAATGAGAACCCTTGTCGAGGCGGCGCGTGTGGATCCGTGTCTCACGCTCGGTGAACACCGCCTGGCCGTTCTCGATATTCAGCTTGTCGTGATACTTGCCGACGACAAACAGATGGTTTTCGCCCGTATCCAGCGGTGCGTTGACCCCGTCGAACATCTCCTGGGTTATGAGGAAGGACGTGACCGCCTCCGCCGTCTTGCCGTCGTCGCCAACCTTCACCGAGTAGACGGTGGCATGACGCCTGAGTGGCGAGTGATCCGTATTGTGCTTTGGCAGAAGGTCGAAATAGTCCTTGAGCTCCTTATGATCGAGACCAAGATATTTCATCTTCTTACCGATTTCCGGGCTGTAGGCGGTTACGGAATATTCGAAACCGTCGTCGCATTGGCCCAGCCAGTCATCCCATTTCTGCTCATCCAGATTGAGACAGGCCTGGTAAATGGCGTCCTTGACCATTTCCGTTCCATTGGTGCTCATCTTCAATGCTCCTCATGATCGTTCACTGTCTCGCCCACCCAGCCGGGGGCAAGAAGGGTTCAGTCGTGCTGCCGGTCGCTCGGCGCACTATTCGGCGGCAACCTTGCCGGGGAAGCTCTTGATGCCCCTGGCCGGCGGCATCTCCGGTCCGGCGACGACGCCCTCCTCGTATTTCTTGCTGGGGTCACTGGGTAACCGGTCCATCCACTTGCCCCATGTTTCGTAGAAATGGCGCATCCCGACTTCATCGTGGATGTACAAGCCTTCATGTCGTCCATGCAGGATCCGCCGCGGGTCGGAATTGGGCATCATGGTGACGCCCTGACCGGCTATGCCGACAAGATCCTCGTGCAGGTTGCGGCCAAAGGGACCCCAGATCGTGTTGTGATGCTGAATGCGCTTCTCGCGCACTTCGTCACTGTCGCTCTTCAGGCCAAGGCCCCTGAACTCGATCATCACCTTGTTTGCACTGAGCGGCGTCATGAGGTCCATGCGAACCGCAGAACCGCGAAGGTTGACGTTGACGCCTGGGAACATGTCGACCATGTACCAGTTGTTCGGCGGCAGATGCGGGAAGGTCAACTCGCCGCGATCATCGGCTACTTCATACTCGCCATAGTTGACGGTGAACGTCCCGACATTGACATGGCCGTTGTCGAAAGCCGCGCATTTGCGGGCGAAATAGCCGTCGTCGAAGCCTGTGATGCGGTTATGGTAGTGCATGTAGTCGTGGTAGAATTCGCTGTTGGTGTCGTGCCACAGCTTGTAGTTACAGTCGATGATGGCCTTGTGGTAATGGAAGATTTCCAGCGGCTCTTCATCCAGTGACTTCCTGATACAGTCGAGACTTCCCGCAGCCCAGCCCTCGACGTCACAATCGACTTTGTCGTCCAGGCAAACCCAGACGATCCCACCGAACTTGGTCTCGCAGCGAAGCCGCCGCAGCCCCTGGCCCTGTTTGGTCACACGGCCCTGATAACCGGCCTGCTCCCGCGGAATTTCAACACAGTTTCCTTTCATGTCGAACTGCCAGCCATGAAACATGCAGGTCATGTGTTTGGCGTTTCCGGAAGGTTCTCCTGTCAGAAAGCTGCCGGCAGGCCGGCGATCGACGGCCATGCCCCGATGCGGGCAGACATTCAGAAAGGCACGGATCTCATTGTCAGGTCCGCGAACCACGATAACCGGTTCACGGGCGATAATGGCGGTCCTGAAGTCGAATGGCTCGGGCAGTTCGGATTCATGCATCAGCGGAATCCACGCCTTTTTCCAGATCTTCTGGAGCTCTTCCTCGAAGATCTCCTCATCGGAATAAATCCGGCTATCGACCCACTCACCCCGTTTCAGGTCGGGCGTTTTCTCCCACTGCTCACGATTTCTGGCTGGCATTTCAGGTCCTCCTTCGTCAGTTGGCGCGGTGTGAATTGAGAATGTGCTGGCATATCTGGCAACGCGTGACGTCGCAGGCTCCTGGCGCCTGCGAACCACACCGCGCTGAAGCCCTCTGCTTTCGGATGCGGGCATCGAACCCTTCTCCGGCAAACCCTGGACTTGCATGGATGTCATTGCTTTTGGAATCACTGGACTGCGGTAACGGGCTAAAGCAGCCCTGCAACTCGTTTCTGGTGCTGGTTTCCGCCGCCTTCAAATATTCAGAGCGGCCCAGAGGGCACGACACAGAGAGGTGACAAAGCCAGATATCAGACATCTTCGAGTTCATTGTTCCGCCCGCTGTCAGGTCACCTGCAAACTCTGCGGATCGACTGACCACCTCCCCAGACGCCAGGCAGCTCCAGACTGCAACGCATGCAGGTCCCAAGACGGCATTGTCGGAGGTGGGAGTGAGGCAACGCATTGATCCAGATCAAATTTTTATTGATCTAGATCAATTACGGAATTGATGGGGTCGATTAAGGGCCCCGCCCGCCCGTTCTTGAAAAAGGGGTTCCAATCCCTTGAATTGCAGCCAAAAAGACCGGTTGCGGCGTTGCGGATGGCGTCGGCCGCGTTCAGGGTGGCTCAGAGGATGTCTGCTCCAGGTCCGAACGGATAAAAGCGAAAATTGTGATATGCATCACTTTCTTTTGCGGTCCGCCTTTCTACGTTCAACTCAGAACTAGTGACCAGAGATCATTCCATAGCGCTCGTTTGACGCTTGAGTCCTCTTACGAACGTTTGATCACGCAGGCGTGAATTTTGCCGATGGTCGATTTGTTTGATAACTTTGGCATCGCATCTTGCACGATACTTGGGAGCGGTTGATGCTCAAACTTGCAGGTTTCCTGATCGTTTTCTGTCTCGTCGTTTCTGGCGGGATTTCGGACGCATCCGCAGAGCGGCGCGTCGCCTTTGTTATCGGTAATGGCGACTACCGACATACCAGCGTGCTGCCGAACCCGAAGAACGATGCCGATGACGTGTCTGCCGCGTTAAAACGCTCCGGCTTTGAGGTCGTCCTTGGCATCGACCTCGACGAAAACGCTATGCGCGAATCGGCCATCCGCTTTTCTCGTGCCGCCCGCGATGCGGACGTAGCAATAATTTACTATTCCGGCCACGCAATCCAGTTTAACGGCGTCAACTATCTGATCCCGGTCGACTCGCGCCTGCGCGACGAAGCAGACTTGCGCCGTATGATCCGCCTCGACGAGATGGTCGCAGACCTGCAGCAGGCCAAGAACCTGCGCATCCTCGTGCTCGACGCCTGCCGCGACAACCCATTGGCCGAGACGCTCAAGCGCTCCATCGGGCGCACCCGCGCCGCCGCTGTCCGACAGGGTCTCGCCAAGATCAACAGTCCCGAGGGCATGATCGTCGCCTTCTCCACCCAGGCCGGACAAGTCGCTGAAGACGGTTTCGGGCGGAACAGCCCCTACACGACGGCCTTCCTGCGCCATATCGAGGCTGACACGGAAATTGGCACCGTGTTCCGCCGCGTCAGCGCCGACGTGTACGCGGCCACCAAACAGAAGCAGTTGCCGGAACTTTCACTCTCCCTGATTGGCGAATTCTATTTGCGCGGCAGGCCGGTGCCCAATACTGCCTCGGCTGCACCTGCGGTCCCGGACCCCGCCGCCGTCGCCTGGGACACCGTCAAGGGGACCGTAGACCCGCAACTGGTGCAGGCTTACCTGAAAGAGTTTCCCAACGGCATCTTCGCCGCATTGGCGCGTTCCAGGCTTCGCTCGCTGACCGCGACGAAAGTGGCGGCTGGCGCGTTCGCCGTGCCGCCGAAGCTGTCGGTGGACAAGGTAAAGCCGGGCGAGGAATTGCAGGACTGCGACCAGTGCCCGAAGATGGTGGTTGTGCCTGCGGGGACGTTTGTCATGGGCTCCGCAGCGGGCGAGAAATGGCGAAACAAGAGCGAGGGGCCGCCGCGTCAGATGACCATCGCCAGACCCTTCGCTGTATCGAAATTCGAGATCACCTTCGACCAGTGGGAGGCCTGCGCGCTCGAGGGCGGTTGTAATGGCCTCAAACCCAAGGACAGCAGCTGGGGTCGGGGTCGTCGCCCCGTCATCCACGTCTCATGGGACGACGCCAAAGTCTATCTGGAATGGTTGAGCCAAAAGACAGGCAAACCCTACCGGCTCCTGAGTGAGGCGGAATGGGAATATGCCGCCCGCGGCGGCACCACCGGGGCTTATGCCACCGGCACCGCCATCACCACGTTGCAAGCCAATTATGATGCCTCAGTTGCCATAGGCCAACGCAACGCCGTGGCCTATCGCGGCAAATCCGTCGAGGTGGGCTCCTTCACGCCCAACCCCTACGGCCTCCACGACATGCATGGCAATGTGATGGAGTGGGTGGAGGACTGCTGGAACCCCGATCACAATGGTGCGCCGGACGACGGCTCGCCGCGCGGCGGTGATTGCAAGCGCCGCGTCCTGAAGGGTGGGGCCTGGTACTATGAGGCGGCCTACCTGCGCTCAGCCGCCCGCCAGAGCTACCCGGCCCAGACCCGTCTCAACGTCGTCGGCTTCCGCGTAGCCCGAACCCTGCAATAGGCGAAAAGGGCGGTATCAGCGCTGCCCCAACCGGCCAATCAACAGATTGTCATGTTTGGCCAGCAACGGCTTCTGCTCAAGCCCTTGTGTCTTGCGTGCCGCCTTGCGCACCAGGTTGGCCGTGTAGACATACAGCTCCACCGTATCGATGCGCCTGTCCGCATTACCGATTGGCTGAACGTCCGCCTGACCAGCCAGCCCCTCGATCAGGTAGCGGGTGAACAGGCCGATGCCGTATTCCGGGTCTTCCAGCGCGCGCTGGTCGCGATCCGACGCGGTGAACACGGCGAGCCCCGGCACCGCTGTTTGAGGCAGAACGCTGTTTGCGAGCTGCGGCAGATTTGGCGGCTCGATCAAATGGTTCAGGTTGGTGCTGAACGATACTTCCAGCACCAGAGTGATGGTGCGGGCGCCAAGCTTGGCCAAATTATCGTAAAGTTGCTGTAGCGCGTAGCCGTCCTTGCCGGTCGTGTCGAAGTTGGAGTCCACCGGCAAAATATAGCCGCGGTTCTGATCCTCGACAGCCATGCCATGGCTCGACACATAGACGAACACATCGCCCTTTTCGTTTTTGTCCAGTTGTTTTGACAGGAACCCCTCATTCCCGGCCGTACCGAAAACGTCCTCGAGCTGCGCCATCGTGGCGTTACGCACATCGATAATGTTTTCTTCGCCGAAGCCGAGCTGGTCCACCAACAGGGTCCGCACCGCGCCAGCCTCACGGTCGCCATTGGTATTTGATGGCAACGTCTTATAGGACTCGTTTCCGATGATGACAGCGACGTCACCCGCCTTGCGGACGCTTGCCGGCAATGTCCTGAAAATGGTCCTCACCTTGCTATAGCCGCCACCGCTGAAGGAGGCTGATTGATAGCCGCCACCCCCGATGGGCGTTGGCATGGCGCACTGCGCCAGCGGCGTCACGCACATGGTCCGCCCCGTCAAACTTTCAAGACTCAGGATTTCAGCCAGCGGCAGCCAGCCGGACAGCCGCACGCAGTTGTTGCACCAATTGATGCTGAACTGGGCGCCGATGGACTGGATGCGCGCGTCAGTGAACGACACAGGTTTTGGCAGGCAGGCATTGGGACAAGCCTGTACGTTAGGACGGCTCCCATAGCTGGCCGTCAGCATGTCGTACAGGTCCCTGGGAATGCAGTTGTTATTTTGCGGTACAGAAGCGGGGAGTTGGCGCGTTGCCACCGGCACCGGAGCCGCGTCACAAATTTGGAACAGCCTGTCGGTGCTTGGCTTGTCACTGAGCGACCCGAGGCGCTTCGTGAACCCGTTTGCCTGCTGGAATTGCCGGAATGCTTCGGTGGTCTTGCGGCCAGGTGAGCCGTCGACCGGTCCTGGATCGAAGTTGGCCTTCTGCAGGCATTCCTGCACCCGGGCGATGTCCACCGGCGGCTTCTTGATGACAACTTCCGTCGGAGGACGGCGGCGCACACATTTCCCGCGAACTGACACGTAGCCCCGGCTCGAGGGGCAAACGCACCGGCCGGAGCGCTTTGAAAAGACAAGCGGCTTGTGGCAACCCGGGTTGACGCGTCTCGGCGGCACCTTTTTCGGCGGCGGCTGTCTCTTCGGCTGGTTAAACAATGGCGTCACGTCGATCGTGAGGCCGACCCCTCCCCCTCCGAATCCACCACCTCCTGGGTTCTTTTTTTTCTCGGACGCCACAGCGACAAAGGACAACGCCCCGACAAACAGGGCGGAAACCAAGACTAGAAATCCTGTGGATTTGGCTGCACGCTTCGGGAAATTCCCGGCCATCGTTAACCCCTTAAGTATAGGCCCATGGGGTACACTCTGTTTCCCCCAGGGCGGCGATCGTCACGCCCGCACTGAACGCACCGTCGCGGGTCTCGGACGCATCGGAATAATCACAAATAACACAATCTGTGGTTGAAGTCAGCGTCTTGAGGTCACAGTTGGCTGATCGAACAATAGATCGTTTCTGCCTCTTTGGAGCCCGCAGGGGCGAATATGAGAAAAAAAGGTGACAAATGTCCGCTCAGTGCCACTGGCGAACAGTCCACTCGCCCATACTTAAACTTAGCCAAACGGTGGAACTTCTCTTTTCAGATCAGGTTCCTGGTGGAAAAACGTGAGTGAAACCGTTCCCCTGACGTCGCCGGCTTCTTCTGTTGGAGGTTCATCTTCAATATGAGGCTTGAGCCCCCGTTCAAGAAGATCACGCTGGAACTTGTCCAGCGAACTGGCCGGAATTTCAAAGCGGATGGTTGCAGCCTTATTAGAGAAAAACACTTGATCTTCGACCCAGCCACCTGATCTGTATATCGCCTCACGCACCTCCAAAATGGCTGCGTTTCGATCCATGGCGGTCACAATACTGAAGCGTGCAAAATTCATAGCCTCCGCCTCTGTCAAATTCTCGGCAATCATTGTCGAATTGATGGAAATATGCACATGGGGTTTTGCATACGGTCAAGTCTGAATTGGGTCATGAGCGGACATGGAGGTCCGTGCCGGCATGGCTTCGTGCCACAAGCCGAGATTTGCGGTATCTGAAGAGGCGGCACTGTTGCCGGTCTTGGTGAAACCGTCCTCGAAAGTCCAACGCAGCCCATGAACAAACCCGTCACGCTGACCTTCGCAACTTATGGCTACGACCGCATGCGCCCGATCCTTGATGGCCGGGTCGCCATTGAGGGGGCCAAGGTCGCGCCGGTTATTCTCTCATCGGAAGATCTGTTTCCGCGCGCCGTGCAGCGTGCCGAGTTCGACGTCTGCGAATTGTCCCTGTCGAGCTATCTGATGCAGGTGTCGCAAGGTGCGTCGCAATACACCGCCGTTCCCGCGTTTGCGTCACGCGCATTCCGCCATGACTGCATCTATGTGAATGCACAAAGCGGCATTGAGACGCCAAAGGACCTGGAGGGCAAACGTGTTGGCGTACCCGAATATCAGGCAACGATGGTGCTGTGGGTAAGGGGTATCCTGCAGGACAAGCATGGAGTCGATTTCCGCTCGCTCAAATATCGCAATGGAGGCATCAACCAGCCCGGCCGCAAGGAGCGCCTCCCCTTACAACTTCCCGACGACATCGATATCGAACCGGTGCCCGCAGGCGACACGCTCAACGACCAGCTTGTGCGCGGCGACCTCGATGCGGTGATCGCGCCGCAAATGCTCAAATCCTTTGCCGAAGGGCATTCAAGCGTACGCCTGTTGTTTGATGACCCGGCAGCCGCAGCAAAAGCCTATTACAAAAAAACAGGTTTCTTCCCGGTCATGCATGTGATGGCGGTGCGAACCGCGATCCTGGAGGAGCACCCTTCCATCGCTGCCCGTGTTTTTACGGCGCTGATCGAGGCCCGAAACATCGCCTATGACGAGCTCCAGAAGATGGCTGAGTATTCATCCAGCACGTTGATGCTGCCTTTTTATGCGGCCGATTTTGCGGAAACCAAAA
>DEIT01000087.1:0-5794 GCA_002352635.1 Hyphomicrobiaceae bacterium UBA2767
CAGGCCGCAGTCGACAGGCTTGTTGCTGAATTTGAGCATCTTGAGCCCTCATGCGCCTTCTATTGTTCCGGTTCCCCTATCAACGGGATGGGCGGATTGCAGGACAAGATTGAGCATGGACGCGTGGTAGGCAAGCTCGTTGATGATCAAGTGCTTGGTGCCATTCTGGCTGACCCGGAACTTCAGGCTGCTGATAAATTTCCCGAATATTGCAAGAACAACGTTCGACCTCTTGTCTGGCAATGCGAGCCGGCGCGAATGGAAGACGCTGGTGAGCGCCGTTTTTTTGGCCTGGCTGCTGACTTCGGCGTGACCGGTGGCATAACCATTCCAATCCACCAGACGGACAGCTCGACCTATGGCAATCTGACTTTGTTCTTCAATCGGAACTCCAAGCATTGGCTGGATCAGTTGAATACATCCAGCAGCGACCTGCATGTTGCAACCCTGTATCTCCACACCAGGCTTTCGGACATACAGCCCATTCAGAAAGACGCGCCTGCATTGTCTCCGCGAGAGCAGGATTGCATATTGTTTTTGGCCCTTGGATATCAGACCGCGCAAATCGCGGATCGACTTCTCCTGTCTGATGCGACCGTCAACGAGTATATCCGCAATGCACGCAGAAAGCTGAACGCTCGCACTCGGTCTGAGGCCGTTGCGCTTGCTGTACGGTTGGGTCTCGTCTCACTTTAAACGCATCGTCCCGCCTTCAGTCTGAACCAATACCGCGGTTGATCAATCCCTCAGTTCTGAGGGATTGAGGGCGAAAGTTTTGTTCGCTCTACTTCAAAACACTGAGAGATGAGCTTGTCCGCTGGATCGCGAACTCCTTGTCAAGCCGCGCAGCCGGACACGCACTAAATCAACTGCCTTTGATGCAATTGGAAACACTTGGAGGAGCCTTGTCAGGTAACCAGAACGCTGCTGCACGGAGCACACAAAAGCCCGCTAGCTACAAAGGCCTCCTGGAGAGAAGTGGAATTTTCCACCGCCCTTTGAACCTTTTTGCGTGCTCCCGCGACCAATAGGTATTCGGGCGGGGCGCAACCCATACGCAGATGTGTTTTGGAACCTGTGATTGCCTCCCCACAACCTGCAAATCCTGGGAGGGCAAAATGTTGAAAAATTTAGCGAAATTGGGCTTGATGGCTGCCGCGCTTTCGTTCGGATCCGCGCAAGCTCAGGCAGCGCGCGGAGATGATACCGCTGTGGTCACCATCACACAGACGGGTGATGCGAGTGGTGTTGTCGAGGTCGTTTCCACAGACGGGCGTCGTTGGAACGAGATCAAATCTTCTGAACTGAGAGTGCCCACGAAGATATTTATCAAAAACCCCTCTGGCCATGTGGTTGGTTACAAAATCGATTTGTTTGGCCCAACGCTTGCCCATGAATTGCTGGCTCCGGAAAAACCATCGGCATTTCAGAAAACGATGGTCCTTGAGTCCACCTCAACGGCACTCAATCAGGTCTTCGAAGACGAGATCATCGCTCTGTGTAACGAAAAACTTTCAAGCGGGAATGGTCTCGGTGACACTCATATGGTGACCTATGTCGCGAGTATGAGATTGATCGCCTGGATCGGTTGGGACGGTGCGGCGAGTAATACGCCTAAAATCCGGCTCAAGCACGTTTCCGTACCGGTAAAGTGCGTCGGGAAAATTGTGCCGTGGGGCCTCGATCTGCACGTGACTCAGCATGGTGAGACGTGCCCCAAGAAGACAGAGGTCCGGGCATTCATCAAATATAACCAGCCTGCCACAGCCAAGTTGCGCTTCAGAGTAGATGGCAAGTTGTCAGAGCTGCATACGGTCGAGGCTCGTCCTCTTACCAGGCCACAGCCGGGTGTGCCGGGAGGAGATCCGGTCTATGGCGTGGAGCATGTCAAAACGTATTATCTGGACCCGGGAGAGCACAGTTTCAGCATTGAAGTTCGTGGTGGCTACAAGAGCCGTATTGTTACGCACAATATTATTTGCCCTCCTTTCAAGGTCACTGAATCCTGGCTGAAATATAAAGTCCAGAACACGCCCGTTTGCGCAAAGAATGTGAAGGAAGTCGCAACGTTCAAGGGAACACGCCCGGGCGAAGCGCCGTTTGAGATCAAGACGCAGGGCGGTCTGATCGTTAATTCAGGCACTGCCATCTTCAAGCGCAAGGGCAGGGAATATGTTGCCACGGTCAAGCGCAATCTTCAGATGAACGCGTTTGATTCCTATATGAGCGCCCAGATCATTGATCACAATTCATCCGGTGCGGGAACAGCGCATTTGAAGGTCGAGTGCCTGGAACTCTCTGGTGGTGACTTCTCGTTCGTCGACAACACCGGCACGCGGTGTCCGCGCGAAGGCAAGGCGCTGATCAACTTCTCGATGAACATCCAGGAGAATATTCATTACAAGCTCGACTGCTCACACGGTAATTTTTCTGGCGTGGCACAGGCTGTGCCCGGCAATAACGGCGGCTTTATCGCCCCGGCCCTGGTCAAGTTCAATATCGATGAGACGACCCAGGCCAATTGCGCGCTCAAGAGCGTGGTGGCGGGCCAGACAAAAATTCATAAGGTCAAGGGACACCTGTTCAAGTGTGTGAGGCGTAATGTGGATACAGGCTCGAATGACCTGACGGTCGAACCGACACCGCCTGCTGGAGCGTCTGACACCAATCCTGGTGGCAGGCTTGTCGATCCGGTCCGGACAGTCTCCTGCATAGGTGGTATTGTCCGCAACAACAGCTGCAACTGCGCACGCACCCACAAGAAGGTCAAACTTGGCCCGAACGCGTGGCGCTGCGACAGGCAAATGGTCATCGACCCGGTCCGTCCGCCGAGCCCGCCCACCAATTCAAGTCCCGACAGAATTGTCGACCCGGTTCGGACGGTCTCCTGCAAAGGTGGCGTTGTGCGCAACCGCAGTTGCTTCTGCCCGCGCACCCACAAGAAGGTCAAACTCGGCCCGAACGCGTGGCGCTGTGACAGGCAAATGGTCGTCGACCCGGTCCGCTCGGGCGGTCAGACCGGAACACCCGGCGCCAGCCCGGACACCAAGCCTGTGAGCGGACAGCCGACCCGCACGAACCCCACCTCCACCGGTGGACAGGCGACCCGTACCAACCCGGATGCCGATAAGCGTCGCCTAGACGAATTGAGGAAGAAGCAGGCTGAGCAGAAGAGGGCTGCCGCTGTCGCCGCCGCCAAAAAGAAGGCTGCTGCTGCCAAGAAAGCTGCTGCTGCCAAGAAGGCTGCTGCTGCCAAAAGGGCTGCTGCTGCCAAGAAAGCTGCTGCCGCCAAGAAGGCTGCTGCTGCCAAAAGGGTTGCTGCTGCCAAAAAGGCCGCCGCTAAAAAGAAGGCTGCTGCTGCCAAAAAGAAGGGCAAGAAGTTTGTAGCGCAGTGATGCGTCCGCTCAAATCGACTGTGACTTAGCAAACAGGAAAAGCGCGCCTTGGAAAACCGGGGCGCGCTTTTTGTATGTGTCAAACGTGAAGCGTCTTATGCGGCAGTCTCGCGCAGGAACACGGGGAAATCCGTGGTGGGGGGTTCTGCGGGTATATGACAGACCATGTCGGCGATGTGGCCGCGGTGGTAGGTGCCGTGGTTGACCACATGCAACAGGATTTCAGAACGGCTCATGGACACCGTGCCGCCGCCGATGAAGGCGATCTGGAGGATTTCCGCCGCAGCCTCGGGCTTAAGGGCTTCGGCATAGTTCAGATACCACGCATCGAGTGTCTGCTGGCCAGGACCATCTGCGATTCAATTATGACACCCACGCCCAACGAACATACTTTTGAAATTAATCGAAAGCTATTGGCTGGCGGGCTGATCGCAAGCGATAGTGATGTTCGTGCTGCAATGCGATTTGCCTTTCATACGTTCAAAATCATCATTGAACCGGGCGCAGCCGTTGGCATATCAGCCATCTTGAACAAGCAAATTGATATCAAGGGCAAAACTATTGCCGTATTCACAACGGGCGGAAATGTTGATCCCGGTCGGTATTGTGAGTTGGTGAAATCTGAGTGCGCGATGGACGGACCAACAGTGTGAGCGTCAAATTTGCTGACGATCAATTACTGCTCCTGGTACTTAGCAGCCATGTCCCCTACGTCTCCGACAAGTTGTTTCGGTCGACTGACGCATTTCCGGAACCGCTACAACATCGCTAACGGACCTCTCACCTTCGACCAGGATGCAGAGCATCATGAACCGTGCTTGACGGGCCAGCCCAGGGATCCGAAACGTGAAAACATGGTCGCGGTCCGTGCACACGCGATCAATGCGCCTCAAAAAGTGTTATGCCCGGCAGCGCTTTTGAGTCGCACCGGCTCTTGCCTGTGACCGGAAAGGTGGTCCTGGACAGGGGTGGCTATGTCATTGCGGGAGCGATGCCCGCAGGAGCGGACAAAGGATACGAAACGTTCAGCCCAGCGGTCCTGCCCGGTATCTCTCAGGTGACAGAAGCTCGCCATAAGGTTGCCGATCACGATACCGTCGTGCTGTCCGTCAATGCCAAACCCGCGGGCAACGCGATAGGCATAGCTGGTGTCCGCAGGACCATTCACCAGAGCTGCATGATGAAATTCATGACCGCGAACGGGTTGCCGCATCGCGGATCGGGGTGGTGCCCAGGGGCAGCGCCCCGTCTGTTCCAAGCTCACGAGACCGCGGCCCTGTGGCCGTTCATGCATGACGGCATCAAACGGGACGGCGCCGACCATCTCGCGGCATTTGCCGCGCCAGGAAATCGAGCGGCACAGATACATCAGTCCGCCGCATTCGGCATAAACCGGAAGACCCGATGCTGCCGCGTCACGGATTTCCCCCCTCAGGCTTGCATTCGCCTCCAATGCGGCCATCTGCATTTCGGGAAAGCCGCCACCTATGAAGAGGCCATCGATGTCGGGCAACCTCGAGTCCTGCAGGGCGTCGAAGTGGATCAACTTCGCACCGGCCTTTTCCAGCGCTTCAAGATCGTCGGGATAGTAAAAGTTGAAAGCGACATCACGGGCGATCCCGAGACGAACGTCTTTGACAGTGGCTTGCACGGGACGAAGATCTGATTCCGGAGATATCGAAGCGGGCTCCGCAATCTCAATGATCCGATCCAGATCAATGCCATCGTTAACGGCCATTCTCAGGCGCCTGACCATGGTATCCGCGCGATTGACTTCACACGGCGTCGTCAGTCCGAGATGCCGCTCGGTCAAGGCAAGCTGTTCATCGCGCCCAAGAGCGCCGAGGATCGGGATGTCCGTATAGTGCTCAAGTGCCGCCCGAAGCTTTCCTTCATGCCTTGGCCCGGCAACCCGGTTGAGGATGACGCCGGCAATGGTCACATCGCGATCGAAGGCTTGATATCCCAGCACCAGCGGTACGATCCCCCGGGTCAGTCCGATCGTGTCGAGAACGAGCACCACAGACGCGCCCAGCAGTTTCGCCATCGCGGCGTTGCAGTCACACCCTTCAACATCCACGCCATCGTGAAGACCCTTGTTGCCTTCAATCAGAGCAAATCCGGCGTTTACAGCATGCCGTTTGAACGTCGCGCGGATTTCATCTTCGCTCTGCGTGTTGTAGTCGAGATTGTAGCAGCTCCGTCCCGACGCACGGGTCAGCCACATCGGGTCAATGTAGTCCGGCCCCTTCTTGAAGGGCTGAACCACGAGGCCACGCTGCGCAAATGCAGCCAGAAGTCCAATGGCGGCGCTGGTTTTGCCGGAGGATTTGTGAGCAGCTGATAAATAGACAGGCGCCATCGTTCTATGCCACTTCCATGAACCGGTCTTTTTCCCG
>DEIT01000087.1:5856-12480 GCA_002352635.1 Hyphomicrobiaceae bacterium UBA2767
GCCTTGAGCGCTATCGCAAGCGTTCCTGTTACTGAAGCTTCGGCATAGTCGTTCGAGCTCTCGCCCTGCCAAAGGGCGCGCAAGTCGTTGAAATCCATCTCCTTGTCGGGCCCCTGCCGCGGCTCGGGCAGCAATGGAGACCAACGTTCGACCTCCGTCTTCGCGTTGTGGACCGTCCATACCTCGCAGGGCTTGTTGGGACGCCGCTCGATCTCACCCCCTTCGCCGCGAAACACCGCCATGTGCGGTTGCTCCAGCAGAACCGCAGCACCCTGATGGATGCCCATATAGGCAGGATGGAATATGCCCTGGAGCATGCAGGGTGCGTTGAAGGGATTGATCATGCGCGTGAGCGTGTGCATCGGCGAACGCAGGCCGAAGACGGGCCGCAGATCGATGAGCTCTCTCAACCTCGGGCTCAGAACTTCAAGCGGCACATATGTTAGCTTGTGCCGGGCGATGTGGCCCGCAGCTTCGTCGAGGCTCCCGGCCGCCGGGAATCCCAGCAACTCCAGCGTCTCGCGCGTGTAGAGACGGCCTGGCGTATGCCCTTCGGTGCCGTGCATGAAGATTCGGTAGCCATTGCGCGCCAGAAGCAGTGCCGAAAGCAGGAACCAGGGCAGCTGGCGCCGCTTTCCTGCATAAGAGGACCAGTCGAGATCAACCTCCGGCACCTTTTCGGGAAGTTCCAGCGCAGCCCGTGCGGCGCGCACGAAGCCGGCAATCTCCTCCGGGCTTTCTTCATTGACGCGCAGAAGCATCATGAAGGCGCCGAGCTGTTCGGGGAGAACTTCGCCGCGAATGATCATGGACATCGCCTCTTCCGCTTCCTCGATCGTGAGAGAGCGGCTCAAGGATTTGCCGCGACCCAGGATGGCAACGAAACGTGCAAAAGGGTGGGGTTCAGTCATGTTCGCCTCGTTCCTTGCATCATGAGACTCCTTCAACAGCCTGCGAGCGCATATGCGGATCAATCCTGTCGTCTGCGAGGCTGGTGGGAAGGAAACGCAGAACCTTCATGCCCACCGCCGCGATGAGGAGCGCCAGCGCCACACCGCCCAGTCCCAGCCCGATCTCCGGCAGGCTCGGAACATAAGAGGCAATCGCGCCGTCCAGCGTGCCGGACTGCACCTCCATCCCCGGGAACAGGATGAGCGGATAGGCCTGGCCGCCGATGACAATCACATAGACCTGCGCCAGCCCACCGAGAATGATCAGGGCTGACGCGAGTGAAATGCCAATACGCGACGTACCGGTCACCGGCGCGTAGATCAGTGCGATGGGCACAAGTCCCCCCAACAGCACCTGGACGCCCCAGAAGAGTTGCGTGTACACCCCGCCCTCGAACAGCAGGAACCGCTCTACCCCGCTATGCTCAGCAGCATAGAGATTGGTCAGGTGTTGTACGGCAGTGAAATAGAGAACGACGGCGGCGAATATGCCCAACAGTCTCGCCATGCGGTTGAGCAAATGGTTGCCGATATCGCGGCCTGTACCTGCGAACACGGCCATTACGACAAGAATGAAAATGGCGAGGCCGAAGGAAAGCGACATAGCGATGAACAGCGGCGCCATGACCGCCGCGTCATAGGCCTGACGCGCAACCAGCCAGCCGAAGATCGAACCCGTTCCGGTGGTGAGCACCAGCCGCCATATGAAGGCGAACCAGCCGACCTTACCCGCATGACGGTTCATCTGGCGATCCATCTGCACGAACAGATAGACGCCGACCACAAGCAGGAACCCGACGTAGAGGAAGATGTTCCAGGCAAAGATCGACTTGAAATTATAGGTCGTCATGGCGACGATCAGCCGGTCGGGCCGGCCAAGATCGAGCACAAGTATCGCGAGACCGCCAACGAGAAGCGCGATGGCGAACAGGCCCGACAGCCTGGCCATCGGTTTGTAGGCGGTATGCCCAAAAACTGAACCGATCGTCGCGACGTTGAGTATTCCGGAGGCAGCGAGAATCAGGAAAACCGCGAACACATGCGGCACGCCCCACACGATCCGGTTGGTCATGCCGGTAACGATGTGGCCATGATGCTCCATGGTCCAGGCGCTAACCAGTCCGCCCAACACGAACAGCGCGAGCAGAACGAGCACACCAAAGAGGCCGGGGCCTCCTTCAATCTCGCTGTACACGGTCCGTGCCATTGATCGTGTGCTCCTCAAAGGTTCCGGTAACGCACGCCGGGGTCGGTGCCCAGGTCAGCGCGGATTTGCTTGGTCGGATACCGGGCGACGCGCCTGGAGATCTCGCTCTCCGGATCATTCAGATCCCCGAACAGCATGGCGCTGCCTCCATCCACCGAGCATGCTTCGACGCATGCGGGGCCACCGCCGGCATCGACACGGTGAACGCACAATGTGCAGCTCTCCACGGTTCCCTTGCCGCGTGGCGCATGCGGCTTCTGATCCTCAAGCGGCTCGTGGATAAACGACCGCGCATTGTAGGGGCAGGCCATCATGCAATAGCGGCAGCCGATACAGGTATGCTTGTCGACGAGAACAATGCCGTCGGCACGCTTGAATGATGCGCCGGTCGGACAAACGTCGACGCAGGGCGGCTCGGCACAATGTTGGCACATCATCGGCAGTTCTCGGGACGCCTTGGTTCTGGGATCGCGCACCGAAACCTTGCGGATCCACGTGGCATCGGTCAAAGGTTTGCCGGTATCTTCCCAGCCATTTTCTTTTGAACAAGCCGTCACGCAGGCATTGCAACCATCGGCGCATTTGCCAACGTCAATAAGCATGCCCCAGCGCACCTTTGATGTGACCGCCTGGTCCGGCGCACGGGCTTCGGCGGCACCCCCGAGTGCGTAAAGCGTTACGCCCGGCGCCAGGGTCAGTCCGATGCCCGCGGTGAGGCCGCGCAGAAGATCACGCCGGTTGGTCTGTGATGTTTCGGGGAAATCCTGATCGCTGTGAGGTGAGAATTCAGCGGGGAGGCGGGTCATTGGCGCGCACTCCCCAGATACTCAGCCAACGACCGTATCGGCTTTTCATCGATCGCGGCAGGGCTCTGCGCCGCTTTGTCGGCTTGGGGCCGAGAGGCATGACACTCGAAGCAATCAACCTTCACCGCCGCGTAGTCGTGGCAGCTGCGGCAGAAATGCTGCGGGCTTTCAACCGTGACCGGGCGGGAGTCGGGTCCGTTCACCGCGTGGCAGGCGATGCACTTCTTCAAGGAGAACTGCTTGGTGCGGATCCCGTCATGCACAGTGTCGTCCCGCTGGTGATTAAGCACCGTCATATGATAGCGGCGCATGAACTCCGTATCGGCCACGCAATTGTCGCCAATCCCCTTGGAAGGCGAGGGCACGACAACACGGCCTGCCTGTCCTGCCTCCGCCGCCGTGGCGCCACTGGCGTGCGACGCGGCGCTGGCAAGGGTCGCCAACAGCAGCATCGCAAGCACATAGAAAGGCGGCAGCCGTTTCCACATGGGCGTTACTCCCCGAGCCCCATTTTGATGTACCCGGACGGGCAAACGTCCATGCAGATGTGGCAGCCGATGCACTTGGCATAGTCAGTATCGACATAGCGTCCGACGGCGCGCTCGCTCTTCTTGACCCGGAAGACTGCGTCCTGCGGGCAATAGTTCACGCAATTGTTGCATTCGAAGCACATGCCGCAACTCATGCAGCGATTGCCTTCCTTCTGAGCCTGTTCCTCGGTGAAACCCTGGATGCGTTCCTCGAAATTACCAAGCACATCGTCACCGATGATTTTGACCTCTGCGCGTTTCTCCCGCTCCTCATACGGGAAATGACCCTTGAAGAGTTCGGTATGGGGAATGATCTGCGTGTTCGACCGATCTTCGTAATTGTGGATCGCGAATTGCTCTTCCGAGGTCCCGCGGGTCTGCTGATGATCGTATTCCTCTGGATCCAACCCACGCTGATGCAGTTCGTTCAACAGGTTGAAGTGATGGACATCAACCTTGGGGCGTTTGTTGATCGGTTCGCCTGCCAGGAAGTGATCGATATTCTCCGCAGCGATCCGTCCATGACCGATGGCTGTCGTCAGAAGATGCGGCTGGATGATATCGCCGCCGGCGAAGTGCTTGTCCTGTTCCTTGACCTTGTAGAGCGGGTCGGTGGCGATGAAACCCTTGCCGTTGTCGAGCACCTCAAACCCCGTCAGATCGCCCATCTGTCCGATCGCGGAAACGATCAGATCGCATTCAATCTCGAACTCGGTTCCCTCCTTGGCGACCGGGGTCATGCCATCCATTTCGCATTCGCACATTTTAAGCGCTGCGACCCGTCCCTTTTCGTCCTTGATGACTTCGAGCGGCAATACGTTGCCCCTGATCTCGACACCTTCCCTGAGGGCGTCCTCGCGCTCATGCTCGGCTGCGGTCATTTCCTCGATCGGGAACAGTGAGGTCAGTACCGTTTTCACGCCTTCCCGCATCGCGGTGCCGGCAACGTCGTGAGCGGTGTGGCCGAGCACAGTGCTGTCTGGGCGGCCCTTGTCTGCCTTGTGAGTGATATGTCCGAGGCGGCGCGCGACCGAGGCCACGTCAACCGAGGTGTCGCCGCCGCCAACGACAACAATCTTCTTCGCTGTGGAGAACACCCAACCCTGATTGAAGGCGTCCAGGAACTCAACGCCGGTAATGCAGTTGTCGGCGTCGAAGCCGGGGACCGGGAGAGGGCGGCCGGTCTGCGCACCGATACCCCAGAAGACGGCATCGAAATCTCTCTCCAGCTGATCGATCGTCACGTCCTGTCCGACACGCGTATTGGTTCTCACTTCCACGCCCAACTCGATGATGCGGCCGATCTCGATATCGAGCATCTCGCGTGGTGTGCGATATCCCGGGATGCCATAGCGCATCATGCCGCCGAGCTTTTCCTGTGCTTCGAAGACCGTGACGGCATGGCCTTTTCGGCGCAGGAAATAGGCGGCGGTAAGACCCGCTGGCCCACTGCCAATGACAGCGACCTTCTTGCCCGTGTCCTTCCCGGCCGCACCCAGCTTCAGACTGTTCTCGTTAGCCCAGTCGCCCACATATTGCTCCACCGCATTGATGCCGACGAAATCATCGACTTCATTGCGGTTGCACCCATCCTCGCAAGGTGCCGGGCAGACCCGGCCCATGGTGGCAGGGAATGGATTGGCCTCGACCATTCTCTGGAAGGCGTATTCCTGCCAGCTCATACCCTCAACCGGGGGCTTGTCCATGCCGCGCGCAATAGCAAGCCAGCCGCGAATTTCGTGACCGGAGGGACAACTTCCCTGACAGGGGGGCGTCTTGTGAATATACGTCGGACACTTGTAGGAGGCGTCCGCCTGGAAAATCTTCTCCTCCAGATCAATGTCGGCTTCGGTCTCGCCTTCCCGATATCTCCGGAATGTATACTCTGTGGTTGCTGTATCGCTCATGCTCATTCCTCGCCTTCATTGGTGTCGTCGCCGGATGTCTCGGTCCGCGTTTCATCCTCGTCGTCTTCGTCTTCTTCGCTTATCTGTCCGTCGAGAACGATTGCGTTGCTGACCATCTGGTGGATGCTGACAATGGCATCCATCTCGAATCCGTATTCAGGCATGACCTTTGCGAATTGGGTCTTGCAGATGGCGCACAGCGCCGCCATGTGGGTGACGCCATGGTCTTCTGATACCTGTTGAAGGGCGCGCATGCGTGGCTGGGCGCCTTTTGTGCGCACCTCCAGCAGTTCATCAGTCAGCAGCCCGCCACCGCCACCGCAGCAGAAGGTACTCTCGCGGATGGTATCCGCCGGCATGTCGTAATAGTGGTTGCAGACCGCTCTCAGAATTGCCCGTGGAATTTCAAACTGCCCGCCCGGCTTGTCGCCCATGCGCGAGCCACGCGCGACATTGCAACTGTCATGATAGGTCAGGCGAATATCGTCGTTCTGTGACTTGTCGAACGTCAGTTCGCCCTTCTGGATCAGATCGTGTGTGTACTCACAGATGTGCTGGGGGACCGGGTAGTCCTGATCGAGGAAGTCGAATGGCCCGGCGAGCGTGTTGAGGAAGCTGTATCCGGCGCGCCATGCATGCCCGCATTCTCCGAAGATGATGCGCTTGACCTTGAGATCTATCGCCGCCTTGCGGATGCGCAGAGCGATCTCCTGCATATTTTCGTAGGAGCCGATGAACATGCCGAAATTTGCCGCCTCGGAGGCGTAAGAGCTGATGGTCCAGCTTGCGCCGGCCTGATGAAAGACCTTGGCATATCCGATCAGCCCGTCGACATGCGGTTCGGCAAAGAAATCGGCGCTCGGCGTCACCAGCATGATATCCGCGCCCTTTTGGTCCACTGGCAGCTGGACCTTGACGCCCGTCTCGTCCTCAATGTCTTCTTCGAGATCTTCGAGCGTCGCTTCCAGCGCCTTTTTCTGAAGGCCCAGATTGTTTCCGATCTTGTGAACCTTGCCGATGATTTCGTTGCAGTACTTCTGGCCCTTTCCCACGCTGTCCATGATCTCGCGTGCCGCCATGGAGACCTCGGCGGTATCGATGCCATAGGGGCAATAGACCGAACAGCGCCGGCACTGTGAGCATTGGTGGAAGTAGCTGTACCACTCGTCCAGAACGTCCTCTGTCAGGTCCTCGGCACCGACCAGCCAGGGGAAGTATTTGCCG
>DEIT01000087.1:12657-13201 GCA_002352635.1 Hyphomicrobiaceae bacterium UBA2767
CGACGAGCTCGCCAGGAAAACCAATTGCCTTCTGGTGATCGGGCGAGGCCTGATAGGGCTTGCTCTCCGACATCACGCCGGGGGACAGAGATGGAATCTCGAGTGGATCGGAGTGATCCTCCTGCCGGACGGGCTGTCTGATGTTGAGTTCGACCATCGCGTCCGCTCGCCTTACCGCTTGCCGCCGGTGCCGGCTTCGAGCCGTGTGGCCCATGGCGCGAGGTGCCTCTTCTCACGCGGATTATCGATCTGATTACGTCCGGGGCTGAAAAAGACGCCCGGCGCATGGAGCAGCTTGGAGACCGGAAAGACGATCATCAGCACAGCGACCAGAGTGAGATGAGCAAGAAGCATGGGATCGGCCGGAAGCGGTTTCCAGTCGAAGTAAATTAGTCCGAGGCAAAAGGCCTTCAGCGCGACGATGTCGGTGCGGGCAACATATTTCATCAGCAGTCCGCTGACGCCGACGCCAAGCAGAAGGGCAAGCATCAAATGGTCCGAGGGGGCGCTGATAAAGCGGATGCGAGGTACGAAGATGCGCCGT
>DEIT01000087.1:13301-15298 GCA_002352635.1 Hyphomicrobiaceae bacterium UBA2767
TCAGGACCACGAGCAGAGCGGCGTGGAACATCCATCCAAACAGCCAGGTCCATTTGTTGGCTTTAAACAGGCTCTCGAACAGCACGACCTCGCGGACCATCCGCACCACAACACCACCGAGCGTCACCGGCGCGGGCGTCGTCGGTATCTTCAGTGGCGCCGGCGTATTTGCGTACTGCCATATCTTACGGCACAGACCCCCAACCAGAATGAGGGTGGCGACATAGAACAACAACGCATATGCGGCCGTAAGCACGAGATCTCCTTCACGCACCCGGCGCTTTGTCGCGGCACCGGGCATCGACTGTTTCGGACTTAGACGCAGCCAGTGGGTTTGGGGAGGCCGGCGATCTTACAGGCCTGTTTGGCCGGGCCGTAGGGGAACAGCGTATAGAGGTACTTGTTGTTGCCCTTTTCCTTACCCATTGATTTCTTGATGGACTTGATGAGAACCCGGACAGCGGGGGCAATCTGGTATTCCTCGTAATAGTCACGCAGGAAGTTGACGACCTCCCAATGCTCGTCGGTCATGTCGATGTTCTCGTCCTTCGCGATCAGCTCGGCGAGTTCCTTGCTCCACTTGTCGAGTTCATGGATGTAACCTTCTTCGTCATGCTCGACGACTGTTCCGTTCAGCTGGTATGACATTCTTCTCTCCTGTATTCGTGTCCTCGTTGTTGCGCTTGGTCGGTGTCCCTAGAGCCACGTCTGTGTGACATCATGCTCGGCGACCAGATCGACGAATCCGCCATAGTCGACGACGGAGATGCCCTCGAGCAGCGCCGCCTCCTTGATGCCGCGGGCCGCAAGATCGGGCCCTAGCGCATAGAGCGAAAATTCGCCGTTCAAGCCGGCAATTCGATCAGCCACCGCAGTCCCCTTCATGGCTGCATAGATTCCGTCCTCGATCAGCAGGACAGCATCACCTGGTCGTACGTGATTGAGGCAGCTCTCCAGCGTCGATTTCTCGAACGGTGACTTATTGACTGTGTGCAGCATCCGCCTTCTTTCCGTGTCTCAACTCATGCCCTCAAAAACCAAGGATCACGTCCTGACCGGCCATGATCTCTGCGAGTTCGGCGCGTTCAACGATCCGTATCGACGGCTTTTCAGCCCAGTCGTCGTCCTCGTCTTCATAGGTGATTTCCAGCAGGTCGTCGGGCGACAAACCGCGCTCTTCCAGCGACTCTTTCTCGACGTACAGCTTGGTCACTTCATAGTCGCCGAGAGCCCGGTACGTCGGAGAGAAATTCTTCATTCCGATCCCGGTCGTATCCTGATCTTTCACGATCTGGTAGACACCATCATCGAAGAAGGCAATTGAGACATCCTGATCGAACGCTGCGCCGATCAGCACGACTTCCAGGGACTCCAGGGCATAGATGGTCCCATAGGGTGCCCGTCGGTTCACATAGAGGAATTTTTTCTGAACGTCGGACCCGGGAACTACTTCATCTGCAGACATCTCATCAGTTCCCTTAATCGCCAAACGCAACGAGCCGGTCGCATTCGATCCCGATCTCGATCAGCTGGCCGAGACCGGAAATGCGAAATCCGGGTGCAATATTGTCGACATCCTTGCTGTGGCGCTTGGCCTCGCTCTCATCCAGAATTCCGCGGCGTTGCGCGGCGGCGACACAGACCACAAGATCGAGATTGTGCTTCTCAGCCAGTTCGGACCAGTTGGTCTGAATGTTGCGCTCGTCTTGCGGCGGGACCGTCAGGCGCGTGCCGTTGTTGACACCGTCGTTGTAGAAAAAGACACGGTAGATCTCATGTCCCTTCTCAAGCGCGACCTTGGTGAACTGATAGGCGGAGTCAGAGGCCTGGTGGGTATAGGGCCCTTCGTTGACTAAAATTCCGAACTTCACGTTTCGAGGCCTCCCTTGAGCCTATCGGCAGGACGGTCCTGACCGGTTGAGCTGGCGGCACCGCGTCCGGCATGAGCCGGCCAGCGCCTAGAAGCGAATATGCGTTGACGAGTTCATGGTGTGTCG
>DEIT01000087.1:15437-21592 GCA_002352635.1 Hyphomicrobiaceae bacterium UBA2767
CCTCTACCTCCGGCCAGCGCGGCGGATTATTCGGCAGATTGGCGACAACCAGCTTGTGGAATGTCGGCTTGGAGCGGGCGTTCGAATGCTTGCCTCCCACCCAGATCGCAAGTTTGGTTGAATCGTCGCCGTTGATCTGCATCGGCGGACATGGCGGGTAGCAGGCCCCGCAGCAGATGCACTTCTTCTCGTCGATCTCCAGCGACGGTTTGCCGTTCACAATGGCCGGACGGATCGCGGCAACCGGGCAACGTGCGACAACGGCCGGGCGCTCGCACACATTGGCGACCAGGTCATGATTGATCTTCGGCGGTTTGGTGTATTGCACATTGATGGCGATGTCGCCCTGACCGCCACAATTGACCTGACAACAGGATGTCGTAATCCGCACCCGGTTCGGCATTTCCTCCTTGATGAACTCCTCATACATCATGTCCATCAGGCTTTTGACGACGCCGGAGGCATCTGTGCCAGGGATGTCGCAATGCAGCCATCCCTGGGTGTGGGAAATCATCGAGACCGAGTTGCCAGTCCCACCCACGGGGAAGCCTTCCGAAAGCAGCTTTTCGATAAGCGGCTCGACCTTCTCACGATCGTCGACCATATATTCGATGTTGCTTCTGGTCGTGAAACGGAAGTGGCCATCGGCATACTCATCCGCGATGTCACAAAGTTTGCGGATCGTATAGACGTCCATCTGCCGCTGGGTGCCGGCGCGCACTGTGAAAATGGACTCGCCGGTCTTTGATTTGTGATGCAGGACTCCGGGCCGGAGCCGTTCATGCCAGTCCCAGTTCCCGTAGTTGTTCTTCAGCGTCGGGTGCATGTACAGGAATGGATCCGGTACACCGGTTTCGTCCGGGGTGCGAGGCTGGGTCGCATCACTCATCGTCTTCATTTCCTCTTATCGCTGGCTGCGGCTTGCATGAGCATTTTTCCGCTCGAAACAACCGCAATGGTCATTGCCGGTCTCATTCCGCGGCAACGGTTTGCTCGGCTTCTTCAGCCTCTTTCTCTTTCTTTCGCTCAAAGTATTTCTCCGCTTCTTCCGTGAAGTCGTCAGTGCGGACGTAACTGGAGGTGCGCGGATGACTGACCATATTTGGGTCAGGATCGATGCCCATGGCCTCCAGGAAGGCCGGCAGGCCAATTCGATCGATGGTCTCCCCGATACGCTCATGCTCGAGGGCGTTATCGGAGAAAAACTCCATTACTTCACCGGCGAATTCAGTCAATTTGTCATAGTCTTCGTCGGTCTGGAGCTTGAAGAACGGCACGATCACCATACCCATCAGATCGCCGACTTTGAGCGCCCGCTTTCCACCGATCAGGATCGTTGCGCCCTTGTCATCACCGGGCGACAGGGCCTTGGGCATGACGTTCAGACAATGCATGCAGCGCACGCAGCTCTGGTTGTCGACCTCGAGCGTGTCGTCATCATTGAGGCTCAATGCGCGGGTCGGGCACATCGATATGACCGAATCGATCATGTATTTCCGGCCGACTTTCCCGACGTAGGCTTTGACCTCGTCCTGGTTGACTTTCATGTCGTCGCGCCAGGTGCCGATCACGGCGAAATCGGCTCGCTGGACCGAATTGACGCAGTCGTTCGGGCAGCCGGAGAACTTGAATTTGAATTTGTAAGGCATCGCCGGGCGATGCATCTCGTCGAGATATTCGTTGATGATCGACCGCAAGGCGCGCTGCTCGTCGTAATTCGACATCTCGCAGCGGGCGGCTCCAACACAGCTCATGCCCGTGCGCATGCATGGACCGGCGCCGCCAAGATCGAAACCGATTTCATTGAGTGCGTCGAATGCCTTTTGCGTGTTCTCGGTGGTCGCACCCTGAAACATGATGTTTCCGGTCTGGCCGTGGAACGCGATCAGGCCGGAGCCGTACTCCTCCCAGATGTCGCAGAGCTGGCGCATGATTTTGGTGTCGTAATGAAAACCCGCGGGAGGCATTACGCGCAGGGTGTGAAACTCCTTGGACTCCGGGAATTTTTCGGCCACTTCCGAAAACCGGGGAATGATGCCGCCGCCATAGCCATAGACGCTGACCACCCCGCCTTTCCAGAAACCGAGCTTCTCCTCGTAGGAATGTTCAAGCTGGCCGAGAAGGTCGTTCATCATCGGCGCATACTGCTTGTCTTGGGAGTCGCGCAGCCGCTTCAAGCCCGTAACGAAACTTGGCCAGGGGCCGCTTTCGAGCTCATCCAGCATCGGCGTTGCATGCTGTTTGGGCTGTTTTGCATCCTCCTTTTTCGTCTTGGACGCAGATGTACCGTTCGTACTCGCGGAACTATTTTTCTCAGGCATTTCCCCTATTCCTCCTCGTGATCCGCCAGATTTCCTTGCCTCCAGATTTGAACCAGGCTTGCATTCTCGAAACCGGACAGTTCGTAGGGATACTTTGTCATATCATTATATCACCATTTTTGAATATATCAATTATAATGGCTTCCGGTGTGTGGTATTCGTCAGCAGAATGCGGCGCGCAGAACAGTGGAGAACGGGTGCCCGAAAAGACGCCCGTGAGATTGGGTTTCGGACTTATGCAGTGAAATAGATGTCAACCGTCGCTCACAACACGAACCGTCAGAACAGTGCCTGTCCGCGCTTTCGAAACCCGTTTGATCTTGCCGATGACGAGGCTTATCAGCGGTGGCGGGACGCGAAACTCGCGGCCTATCCCGAGACCGCCGCTGAGCTCATGGTTGAGATTGCCGATCCTGCCAATCCGACCGAGGCGGAACGCGCAGCAATCACGAGGCTCTGCCGGAAGGCCAACATGGCGATCTATGTCAGTCGTCAGGAATACCCAGATCCAGAACGCATCAGGCGCGATCTGCTGGCGTTCGCCGGAGCGTTTGAGCTGCGTCGTATCGAGGGCCACCGCTCAGCAAAAGACGATGGGATCGTCGCGATCGAGATGGCCAGCGACAAGCATCGCAAAGGCTATATTCCTTACTCTAACCGACCCCTCAGCTGGCACACGGACGGATACTATAACGCGCCGGAAGACCGCATCAGATCCTTCATTCTGCATTGCTGTCGTAGCGCAGAACAGGGAGGTGAGAACGGCCTCCTTGATCCGGAGATTGCCTACATTCGGCTGAGGGACAAGAATCCGGAGCTCATCACCGCACTCATGCATGAGGGGGCCATGACCATCCCTGCCAACCATGAGGACAACGGCAAAGTCCGGCCCGAAAGCATCGGGCCCGTGTATACTGTCGATACGCGAAGCGGTGCCCTGCAAATGCGATACACGGCGCGCGGGCGGCATATTGAATGGCGTGATGATCCCGGTACGCGTGAGGCCGTGGCGTTCATCGCGAGTTTGCTGGCTGGCGAGGAACAGCGTATCTTCCGGCACACCCTGACACCGGGCCAAGGGGTCATCTGCAACAATGTGCTGCATTCCCGAACCGGCTTCGACGGAGGGTCTTCGTCCTCGGCCGCGAGCGACCGCCTTTTATGCCGGATTCGATATTTGGACCCGATCGCGGGAACCAGACATTTGGATGAATCATTCCAACAGCAATTGTGAGGAAGGCCGTGGTTCAATTGAGCGAACTGATCATTCGACATCCCGAGGTGCAATGCTTCGACGACCTGCTGAAACTGGTTGCCAAGACCGGTCATGAAGGCGAGCGATTTCTGGAGTTCGATGTGAAGCCCGACTACCGCGACACACCGCGCCAATGGGAGTTGAAGCTGGAGACGGCATTCTACTGGGGTGACAAGCAATGACGAGCGAGACCGTAACTCGGCTGGAGCGGTTCCAGGCTCCCTACAACCGGGAGATCACGCTCGACGATGTCGACTTCGAAAGCGGTATGCGGTTGTTGCGGATCACCATACGTGAGGGGCGTCGGTTCACGATACTCGACGTCGATGCGCAGACTGCAGCCCATTGGGGATCGGCGTTGGCGGGTTGGGCCGAACAGGCCGAATAGAGACGCTCGTGGTGCCGCGGTGAGGACCCGGGAAGGAAGGAGAGTAAGATCCATGCGTGAAGCAAATGACATCATGAAGGCCATTCTTGACCCGACCGGGCAAAATGAGAGGGACGAGTCCTTTCCAAATGCTCCCAGAGGGTGGTCGCTCGAACTGGCCAGCAAGCAGGCTTTGGAAGAAAACCTTGAGCTGACGGAGGATCATTTGGAGGTCATCCGAGTGCTTCAGGCCTGCTATGCAGACGAGGAGAACCCTCCCGTGCGCCGCCTCGCGGATGCCTTGGAAGCGCGCTTCAAAGAAAAGGGTGCCCGCAAATATCTGTTTCAGCTTCTGCCAGGCGGACCAATTGCTCAAGGATGCCGGTTGGCAAATCTGGTTCCACCGTCGGGTAGCACGGATGAGTCATTCGGAAGCGTGCGCTGACCGGAAACCGGCAGCCAGCAAAACTCTCAGTTGGGAAGACCCTTGATCATCCCGGGAGCTGCCGCAAAGTGCCGCACAGGAAGACTTTTTTGCGCCGAATCCAGGATGTTCTCTTGACCGGAAGGAAAATCGCCTGTTGAATCATTCAAGAAAGTGAATATGAATTCCTGTGCCGGTTAACCGAACGGGTTAGGTGGTTCTACGCTCTGCTGACAGACTAGGGAGGCTGAAAGAGACATGCCAGATACAACGCTCGATGCTACGGGCCTGAACTGCCCGCTTCCGATCCTGAAAGCGAAAGCCGCAATCAAGGAGGTGCCGTCCGGCGGAACCCTTGAGGTGCTGGCGACCGATCCGGGCACCGTTGCCGATTTCGACGCCTTCTGCCGTGCGACGGGACATGAGCTTCTTGAAACCGGCGAAGACGACGGCGTCTACCGTTTCGTTATCAAGAGCAAATCCTGACAGTCCAGCGCCTCAGGCTGAACTCAGCAGGATTCTCTCCATCGATTTGATGCCTGCCACACCTCCGGCCACGATGGCCATGAAGGCAAGCAGCGATCCCATTGAAAGAGTAGACACGCCGGTGATGGCCTGCCCGATTGTGCAGCCCAATGCCAGCACTCCGCCTACGCCCATCATTGCCGCGCCTAGCAGGTTTCGCATCGTGTCGTCCGGATCGTTGAATGTGGCGATCTTGAACCGCCCAAGCATTTTTGCGGCGGAAAAAGACCCTGCCAGTACACCAAACAAGGTCGCTACGCCAAAACTCGGGATCATCTCTGCCGTAAATCGCATCAGGAATTCCAGCGCGTCACCGGATGGACGGACATAGGTCAAGGAGATCGGATCCTGAACACGGTCTGCGAAATCGTTGTAGGCCAGTCCGGTCAGAGCCCATCCCGTAAGAATGCAGGCACCGATTGCAAATCCGGCAGTCAGATGCTCCGGCGAAGACCGGAATCCCTTGTCGGAAAAGCAGTAGACCAGCAAGGCGCCGGCAAGGATCGCCGCAACGATCCACACGGAAACGGCCGCCCCGACACCGGTTAACTGTTCCAGAAGGGCATTCACGCCCTGTGTGTCGGCGCCAACTGCAGTGAGGTCGATCTGCGTCGTCTCCTGCAATTCGGCGCGGAGCGGGCCGATGAGACCGCCGATAGTCATGTAGGCGAAGATTCCGCAGACGATTATGACGATCAGGGAGCGCAGGTCGCCACCACCCGCCCGAACCAGATTGCGGCTGGCGCAGCCACCCGCAAACACCATCCCGCAACCGAACAAGAGACCGCCGAGGATGTTGCCGGCCCAGTTGAAACTCGGTGCGAGATACATAGACCTGGAAAGGTCCACCACGCCTACGGCTTGAAGAAGCTGGGCGCCGAGAATTGAGACAGCGATGGCAAGCAGCCATGAGCGAAACCTCCGGTAATCGCCGAACGACAGGATGTCGGAGAGGGAGCCCATTGTGCAGAAGTTGGTACGGTAAACGACGTAACCGAAAACATAACCGATGATGAAGCCGCCGACCGCCAGACTGACAGAAGAATTCTCCTGTAGAAACTCTCGAATGACATCCATGGAATCGTGCTCCCAACGACCTTCCGTGTATACATTTAAACATATTGATATTTGAATGTGATTGCCACACTTAATCTCGCTCAAAGGAAATTTAGCATCGAAGCGGTACACGGGTTTTGCCGATGACAGAACCCGGAGCGATGCTGAAAATGGCCGAAAACACCGCTCGAAACCGCATTGGTGAGG
>DEIT01000087.1:21664-26396 GCA_002352635.1 Hyphomicrobiaceae bacterium UBA2767
TGGAAGAAATAGCTTGGTGGGCTCGGGTGAATGCGAAGCTTCGTATTCATAACTCTGATAGGCCTCACCGTGATGGGGTCCAGAGCGATCGCGACTGAAGACCTGCGCGCGCTCGGCGAGTATCTCGCGGCTGAATGCTTCACATGCCATCAGCTCTCCGGTGATCACAATGGCATCCCTTCGATTATCGGATGGGATACTTGGGCGTTTGAGCTGGTGATGAACGAGTACCGGAACAAAGAGCGCGACAGCAATGTCATGCAGACGCTGGCCACCGCCCTCTCGGACGAAGAGGTGAAGGCGCTCGCCATATATTTCAATTCAATCAAGCCGAAGGATCACTAACGGGAGGAAAGTCATGACGATTACAAGACGTAGGTTCAATGTTCTGACTGGAGCGAGCGCCCTAACATTGGGACTTTGCGCATCCGCTCCCGCCTTGCTCGGCGCGGCCAAGCCGCGTGCCGTGATTATCGGCGGAGGCGCGGGTGGCGCAACCGCAGCGCGTTACATTGCAAAGGATTCCAAAGGTGCGATCGACGTCACGCTCATTGAGCCGACACGTCGCTACTACACATGCTTCTTCTCCAATCTCTATCTGGGCGGGTTTCGCACCTTTGACTCCATTGGACACGGGTATGACAAGCTCGCAACTGAATATGACATCAATGTCGTCCATGACTGGGCGGTTTCCATCGACCGTGACAAGAAGCAGGTCGTGTTGGCCAGCGGCGCCAGGGTTCCCTATGACCGGCTGATCGTAGCGCCCGGCATCGACATAAAATACGACTCCGTTCCCGGCTACTCCGTCGATGCGGCCGGCGTCATGCCACACGCATGGAAATCGGGTACACAGGCGCAATTGCTGAAAGCCAAGATCGACGGCATGAAGGAAGGCGGAACCTTCGTCATGGTGCCGCCACCCAATCCGTTCCGTTGCCCGCCCGGGCCGTATGAACGCATTTCAATGATCGCTCACGCCTTCAAGCAGAAGAATCCCAAGGCGAAAATCATCATTCTTGATCCCAAGAAGAAATTCTCCAAACAGGGGCTGTTTATGGATGGTTGGCAGCAGCACTATCCCGGAATGATCGAATGGATAGACCCAGGATCACATGGCGGAATCAAGAATGTTAATCCGGACACCATGGAGATTGTGACGGATCTGGATACCTTCAAGGCCGACGCCGCCTGCGTTATCCCGGCACAAAAGGCGGGTACCATCGCCGCGCTGGCGGGTTTGACCGACAAGAATGGTTGGTGCCCCATCAAGCCCGAAACCATGCAATCGAGTGTCGACGAAAATATTCATGTCATCGGTGACGCGTCGATCGCCGCTGCGATGCCAAAATCAGGCTTTTCCGCGAATAGCCAGGCGAAATCGGCGGCCATGGCAATACGTGCCGCACTGATCGATGCCAAGGCATTCCCGGCCCGCTACTCAAATACCTGCTGGAGCCTCATCGGCAAGAACGACGGGATAAAGGTTGGCGCGAAGTACAAGGCGGGAGCCGAGAAGATCGAACCGACCAGCAAATTCATTTCAAAGGTCGGTGAAACCGAGGACTTGCGTGCGCAGACCTATGAGGAATCGGTCGGATGGTATTCGGGCATCACAGCCGATATCTTCGGGTGATATCGGCCATATGAACAAGACGCCGGATTTCGGCGCCGACATGCTCGCCCCAAGAGATTCTCAAGGGGTGCAACAACCACGATTGCGTCCGGGTTTAACCGGCACAGATCAGGATGGCTCCCATGAGCTTCTCGGTTCATGGGACCATCCTTGATCCATGCTTGATGCCAGGCGGCACCAGATGTTTGTCGCCGTCGGCAGAGAATGCTCAGGAAGAAACACAGGGAGGCGTTCATGGCTGGAGGGTCGCCGTTTTCAAGACGTGACATGCTCAGGGCCGGGGGTGCGGCAAGCGTCCTTGCCGCTGGAGGAGTGCTTGTGCCGCTGCCGGCATATGGTGCTGCTGAGATGAAAGGGGGACAGGTTCCCGGTTATTACCGTTTCAAACACGGCGCGTTCGAAATCACGGTGTTGAGCGATGGCGCCTACATGCTGCCGACGAACCTGCTGGGGACCAATGTGGCGCGCGAAAAGGTTGTCGCATACCTGGAAGAAAATCTGCTCGACGCAGACGAACGTGTCTCTCATGTGAATATCCCGCTGATCAACACCGGAAAGCAGCTGATTCTGGTCGACGTCGGGGGCGGCATGAACTGGATGCCCACGGCAGGAAAGCTGACCGACAATCTGCAGGCCTCAGGCTACAAACCGGAAGATGTCGATATGGTTGTTCTGACCCACGGACATCCGGACCATATCTGGGGATTGATAGATGAGTTCGAGGAAGCGCCCCGCTTCCCGAACGCAGAATACGTCATGGCCGGGAAGGAGTGGGATTTCTGGACGACCGCCAAGGCAATGGACACTCTGCCCGAAATGTTTCTCGGTTTCGCCGTCGGCGCCAAGAAACAACTCCTGCCTGTCGCGGAGAAGACCCGCCGCATCAAACCGGGTGAGGAAATCAGTCCCGGCATTGTCGCCATCCCGTCTCCGGGCCACACGCCTGGGCACATATCGGTTGCCATCGAGTCGGAAGGAGAAACATTGCTCGTTACGGCTGACAGCATGACCCACCCATTTATTTCCTTCGCACATCCAGGCTGGTGGCCGCGCACGGACATCGATGCCAAGATGGCGGAGAAATCCCGCCGGGCGATGATGGAGATGGCGGTCACGGGCAAGCATCTGACGCTTGTCTATCACATCTCGTTTCCGGGCCTCGGTCATGTGGCACGCAGCGGCACCGCATACCGTTGGGTGCCGTCCACATGGCAATGGGAAGATTGAGCTGTGAACAGAATCTAACCCCTGCTTCCGGCACTCAATCTGGAAGCGGTATTCGTGGTGCCAAATTCAGCACAAGGACGACTCGAACCAAATTCGTGACGAGTTACGGAGCGGCGGCCATGGGGTGAGTCCAGGTTCGCCAACTTGCAACGCTTCCAGCAGGCCAAGGCCGAACGACTGAAAGCGCTGGGCAGGAAGGTCAAGCTCTGGTGAGTTTGTAAGGCGCCTGCTGAACGTGGGCGTGATGATGTCTTGTCCCGATCCCTCGGCCGATAGGGGAGAGATTCAATTCACTTTCTTGGACTTGTCTTTCACCTGTTTTTCGGCGTGAGCCGCGCGCTCGTTCAGGCGGCGAATGTGAAAGCGCTGAAAATGCTCGTCGGTCTCATAGCCCTTGGTCCGGACCCAGGTGAAGACATCATAGAATGTGCCCGGTCCAATCCCCAGGCTCATATTCATGACCTGAAGTTCGGATCCCGGCTTGCCATCGAGTCCCGTCAGGTCGTCCTTGAAGAAAGCGATCCAGGGCGTGAACATAACACGCCAGCGGCGCACCAGCTTTTTTTCGGAGAGCACGGTGCCGTCAAAATCCGTCACCTCTCGATCACCCCACATGTTGATCTGCACAATCCGAAAATTCTCGCGCACATAGTCGTTGATATATTTTTTTGAGAGCACCTCGTTGTGCATCTTCACGCAATAGACGCAGCCGGCCTGCTCGAAGATGACCGCAAAACGCTTGCCTTCGCGCTTCGCTTCCTCGAAATCCTCCCGCAGGTCCAGAAATGACTGGTTGAACCATTTCTGGTGATAGAGCTTGTCGTCACCCTTGACGGGCTCGACCCTTGGTTCTTCGGCGCCGATTGCAGGCGGCAGCTCGATTGACGATTCCGCGCCCAATGCCGCGCTTCCGGCAGCGAGCCAGGTCAGAACAAGCATCAGGAAAACCGTCGTTTTGACTTTGACGCAACCTGTCGAGAAGCACTTCATGCAGACCGACCTCTCTTCATTGGCATCTGACGTGCCGCCTGCCTCTTGCGGATTTTGGCAAAAGCGGCGCGTGGCCATTTTCGGGAACAGTATCGCACATATTCGATTTCCTGTATATTAAACCCAAGCGCTGCAACCGTGGCAAGTGAGCGCATGGACGCCGGGAGAAATGGAGCAATCCTCGCCTGACAAAGAGCACTTTGTATTGTCGTATGCATGCTACCGAAGCGACGAGTTTGAGATTGGCAATTGTGACCCGTTCTATACCTCAACCAAGGTCGAGGGCGGTTGGGGCAAACAGATGCGACCCAGCTTTGGGCCATGGGGCCGCCAAGCAGGATTGAAAGACCGTCTCAAAGTCTCCTGTTGGCGCCGAGCAGGTATTCTGGGGCATGCTGTGCAAATTCCGTTTTCGTGGGCAAAGCAGAAATGAATCCGGGAGAAGGAAGTTGACGCTGCGAACTGACACGCTTTCGAAATTCAAGGCCGGGGAGCGAACTATCCTGCGCGACGAGTCCGGCTTTCTCGCGAAGCCCGATGACTGGGACGAGGGCATCGCCAGAATTATCGCCTCCGAGGAAGACATTGAGCTGAACGACGATCATTGGGCCATCATCTATTTCATGCGCACCAAACAGGAGGAGCATGGCGTGTCGCCCGACGCGCGCCATGCCTTTTCATTCCTTGCGGAAAGAAAGGGTGTGGGCAAGAGGGAGGCTCGCGACATCTTTTTCAAGCTGTTCCCATATGGCTACGTCAAACAGGCCTGCAAGATTGCCGGGATGGTGCAACCGAGAGCATGGAGCACAGGCTGACGCCAGCGGCAATGCAGTGCCCGTTGCGCCTCATTCAGCGAGTATGTCCGCTCCTGCCACTTAG